>CACFTS010000012.1 GCA_902569285.1 uncultured Pelagibacteraceae bacterium
AGATCTTTCTAATAGTGATGCCTTATTTGTTTCTTGTACAGCTCTACCTACATTATCAATAATTAAAGAATTAGAGAAAAAATTAGGGAAGTTTGTCTTGTCAAGTAACCAAACTTTAATTTGGGATACACTAAAACAAATTAACAATAAAAGTAAAATAGTAGGTTATGGTGAGCTATTTAATAATTAAGTTATGAATTTTACAAACGAAGAATACAAATTAAGATTAAAAAAAGTTCAAGCTTCTATGCAAGAGAAAGGTATTGAACTTTTAATTTCACAAGATCCATCTAACATGAATTACTTAACAGGTTATGATGCATGGTCTTTTTATTATGCTCAATGCGTAATAGTACATGTCAATTCTGATGAACCAATTTGCTTTGTTAGAAATCAAGATGCAGGAGGAGCATACATTAAAACTTATTTAAAAGATGAAAATATAATTAAGTATCATGAGAAATATATTCATACATGGCCACTTCATCCTTATGATGCTCTTGTGAATCTTATTAAAGAAAGAAAATGGGATAAAATTTCTATTGGGCTTGAAATGGATAGTCATTACTTCACAGCTTATTGTTATGAAAAAATTAAAAAAGGTTTGCCTAACGCAAAAATATTAGATTGTGAAAGATTAGTTAATTGGGTGAGAGTTGTTAAATCTGATGCAGAAATAAAATTTATGAAAGCAGCAGCTCAAATTTCTCAACTAGGAATGAAAAAAGCATTTGAAGTAATTAGTCCAGGCACAAGACAATGTGATGCTGTATCAGAGATTTATTCAACTTTAATAAAAGGTACACCTGAATTTGGAGGAGATTATTCATCTATAGTTCCAATGATACCAACAGGAAAAGGGACCTCATCATCACATTTAACTTGGTCAGAAGATAAATTTGTAGAAGGTGAGGCAACAATAATAGAATTATCAGGAGTAAATAAGAAATATCATTGTCCAATGGCTCGAACAATTTTACTTGGTAAACCTGATCAAAAGAAAATTGATACAATGAAAAAAACAAATGAAGCACTTCAAGCAGGCATTGATGCAGTTAAACCAGGAAATACAGCAGATGATGTAGCCCAAGCATTTTGGAAAATATTAGATAAATATGGAATAGAAAAAACTTCAAGAACAGGATATTCGATTGGTATAGGTTATCCACCTGATTGGGGAGAACATACTTTAAATATCTCAAAAGGTGATATGACAATATTACAATCTAACGTTACTTTTCATATGATTGCAGTTATGCAATTTGGAAATTGGGGAGTTGAAGCTTCTGAGGCTATAAGAGTTACAGATAAAGGTTTTGAGTTATTTTGTAATTTTTCTAAAGAACTTCATATTAAAAGCTAGTTATTAATGGTTGATATTTATTCTCACAAATGTTTTAAAGACATCTAAATTTATGTCAGTAAACAAAGAATTCGTAAAATTTGACAAAGTAGATAAAAGCTATGATGGTAAAGTTTTAGTTGTTAAAGATCTTCAATTAAATATTGCAGAAGGTGAATTTGTTACAATGTTGGGACCTTCTGGTTCTGGTAAAACAACATGTTTGATGATGTTGGCCGGTTTTGAGACGCCAACGAATGGTGAAATATATTTAGATGGAAATGCAATTTCAAGTATTCCTCCACATAAAAGAGGAATTGGAATGGTGTTTCAAAACTATGCTTTGTTTCCACACATGACAGTGTATGAAAATTTAGCGTTCCCATTAAGAGTAAGAAAAATTCCAAAAGATGAAGCAGATAAAAAAATAGATAAAGCATTATCAATGGTGTCTTTACAAGGCTTTGCTTCAAGAATGCCAGGACAATTATCTGGAGGACAGCAACAAAGAGTTGCTGTTGCAAGATCTTTGGTGTTTGATCCACAATTAGTTTTAATGGATGAGCCTCTTGGAGCTTTAGACAAAAATTTAAGAGAAAGTATGCAGTATGAAATTAAACATATTCACGAAAGTATTGGCGTAACAGTTGTTTATGTTACTCACGATCAAAGTGAAGCTTTAACTATGTCAAATCGAATAGCTGTATTTAATGATGGCAAAGTTCAACAACTCTCAAGTCCTGATGAGTTATATGAAAAGCCAGTTAATTCTTTTGTTGCTGAATTTATTGGAGAGAATAATACTTTTTCTGGTGAAGTTTCAGATATTTCAGGTGGAAAATGTAAAGTAAAATTGTCTAATGCAGAAATATTGGCAAATCCTATTCGTGTAAAAGGAAAAGGAGAAAAAACAATTGTTTCGCTAAGACCCGAGAGAGCTTTAATTAATCCAAATGATAAGATGGATAATATTCATAAAGGAAAAATTGAAGAAGTTATTTATCATGGAGATCATACAAGAGTTAGAATTAATCTACTAGGAAATTCAGAGTTTATTTTAAAAGTTCCAAATAGTTCATCTAATCTTGACATAAAATTAGGAAATGAGATTAAAATTGGTTGGAATAGCGAAGACGCTAGAGCATTAGACCCAAAATAACCATCAGAATTATTCAAAAAAAACACTAAATGAGCAGTTGACTCTTATTATTGATCTTGCTGTAATTAGTTTTTTAAAAAAACGTTTAAACGAAGGAGAAAAATGAAAAAAATTAGTAAATTATTACTAGCCATTTCTTTTGTACTTTCTATAACTTCATCAGCATTTGCAGTTACGGTTGCATCTTGGGGTGGAGCTTATACTGAGTCTCAAAAGTTGGGTTATGGTGATCCTACTGCTAAAAAACTTGGTATAGAAATTAACTGGGTTGATTATTCAGGTGGATTATCAGAAATTAAAGCACAAAAAGAAGCTGGTGCAATAGTATGGGATATAATTGACGTATTTGCATTTGATACTATCAATGGATGTGACGAAGGTATATTTGTTGAATTTGATTTCGACAAAGACTTTCCAGCAGCTCCAGATGGTACGCCTGCAAGTGAAGATTTCTTTACTTCAATGCCTAGTAAATGTGCTGTAGGAAATATTTTATATTCTTGGAATTACGCTTATAACAGCGACAATGTTAAAGGTACTCCAAAAACTATAAAAGATTTCTTTAATACTAAAAAATTTCCTGGAAAAAGAGCAATCTATAAGTCTGCTTTAACTAACTTAGAGATAGCTTTAGCAGCTACTGGAACAAAACCTGGAAAAGGTGGAGCAAATATCTATAAAAAATTGAATACTGAAAAAGGTGTTCAAAAAGCATTAGATACGATCAAAAAACTTTGCACAGATCCAAATGGAGGATGTGTATTTTGGTCTGCAGGTGCTCAACCACCAGAATTATTAATGAGTGGTGAAGTTGTTATGGCAACTGGTTGGAACGGAAGATTCTTTAACGCTACAGTTGGAGAAGGCGCACCAATCGTTCAAGTATGGGACGCTCAAGGTCTTGACTATGAATATTTTGCACTTGTTAAAGGTGGTCCAGATGAAGCAAATGCTAAAAAAGCTCTTGCTATGATGACTAACACAGAAATGTTAGCTGGAAGTGCCAAGTATATTGCTTACGCTCCTTGGAGAAAATCTTCTATAAAAATTATGGAAGCAGGAGAGCCTTGGTATAAAGACGGTAAAACAAATATGGTACCTCATATGCCAACTGCACCAAAAAACACTAAAAACTACTTTTTAGTTGACCCTTGGTTTTGGGCTGATAACGGCACAGAGCTTGGTGAAAAATGGGAAGCTATGAAAGCAGGACTATAATTTAAGTTTTAAAGACTAAAATTATATATTATATTTAGGGCGGTTATTTAATAACCGCCCTTTTTTTATGAGCAGCGAAACACAAAAAATATTAACAACAGACGGAATTCCTTTAGAGATTAGTCTAAAGAAGGCTGAGAAAAAAAATAAAATAAAAGCTTTTCTTTTAGTCGCTCCATTATTACTTTTTATAATTATTACTTATATTTTTCCAATAGGTGAGATGTTTACAAGAAGTATAGACGACAGAATGATTACGAATATGTTACCTAAAACATTCAAAGCAATGGAAACATGGGATGGAAAAGAACTTCCACCAGAAGAAGTATTTGCGAGCTTTTTAGCAGATTTCAAAGTTCTTGCAGAAAAAAAAGAACATGGAAAATTGGGTCAAAGATTAAATAAAGAAAAAAATGGATTTAATACAATTTTGAAAAAATTGTGGAGAAAGATGAATAAATTTGAGGATGGTAATACTAAAGAACAAATAATGGAAATTCATAAAAGGTTTAGAGATGTAAAATATTGGCAAGCAATAAAAAGAACTGCACCTCCATATACTATGGCAAAATATTTAAAAGGTATGGATATGTATTATGATGAAGATGGCAATGTAACTCAAGTCGAAAAAGATAGAAGAATACATAGAATACTTTGGTTACGAACTTTAGAAATAGCCGTTGTTGTTACTATCCTTTGTTTTTTAATGGGCTATCCAATTGCTCATTTACTTGCAGTACTTCCAATGAAATATAGTAACTTATTAATGATTTGTGTTCTTCTGCCATTTTGGACTTCTTTACTTGTTAGAACTGCAAGTTGGATGATTTTGCTTCAGCAACAAGGAATTGTAAATGATTTCTTTGTCATGATAGGGCTGGTAGCTGACGATAATAGGCCAGAGATGATGTATAATAAAACAGGTACCTATATTGCAATGACTCAAATTCTTTTACCTTTTATGGTATTGCCATTGTATAGCGTTATGAAAACGATATCTCCTAGTTTAATGAGAGCAGGAAAATCTTTAGGAGGCACGCCGTTCGTTGCTTTTTGGAAAGTTTATTTCCCATTAACAATACCAGGCATTGGAGCAGGTTGTTTATTAGTTTTTATACTTGCAATTGGATATTATATTACTCCAGCATTAGTTGGTGGAGCCTCGGGAACATTGATTAGTAATCAAATAGCTTATCATATGAAAGAGACTCTAGACTGGAGCTTTGCTTCAGCTATGGGACTAATGTTGTTAACCGGAGTTTTAGCTGTTTATTGGGTTTATAATAAATTAGTTGGAATTGATAATATTAAATTAGGATAGATATATGGCTTTACCAAAATATACAGAAACTCGTTATAGAATTTGGCATTATTTATATTTATCAATTTGTGGTTTTGTATTTTTCTTTTTAATAGCGCCATTGTTTGTAATTTTTCCACTTTCATTTAATGCTGAAGAGTTTTTAGTTTTTTCAGAAGGAATGAAAAGACTTGATCCGGATGCTTTTTCTCTAAGATGGTATCATGATATGGTTTACGGTACTAAAAATCCTTGGGGACTAGCTGCAAAAAATAGTTTTATTATTGCAATATTTGCAACAATAGGTGCAGTGATACTTGGAACTGTTGCTGCATTAGGGTTAAGTAGCAGACATATGCCATACAAAGGATTAATAATGGCAACTTTAATTTCTCCAATGATTGTTCCACTTATTATTTCGGGTGTTGCAATTTTCTTTTTTATTGCCAAAATTGGATTAGCAGCTACACATCTTGGAATTGTTATAGCCCATATAATATTAGGAACTCCATTTGTGGTTATTACTGTTACCGCTACATTGTCGGGTTTTGACCATAGTGTAACCAGAGCTGCTGCAAGCCTTGGAAGTAATCCTGTTAATACTTTTATGAAAATAACTTTGCCGTTAATTTTGCCAGGCGTAATATCCGGAGCATTATTTGCATTTGTTACTTCGTTTGATGAAGTTGTGGTTGTATTATTTTTAGCTGGATTGGATAACACTACCATACCAATACAAATGTGGACTGGTTTAAGAGAACAGTTAAGTCCAACTATTCTTGCCGTAGCAACCTGTTTAATTATTTTATCAACATTAATATTAGTAACCGCTGAACTCTTAAGAAGAAGATCTGAGAGACTTAGAGGAATAAATCGATAGTAAAATCTCTTCATGAAGATTAAGAACGTAGTGGTGATAGGATCAGGAACAATGGGAAGTGGTATTGCTGCTCACTTGTGTAACGCAAATGTACCTGTAACTTTATTAGATTTAAAAACAGAAATTAGTGAAAAAGCTAGAGAAAGAATTTATAAATCTAGACCTCCATTATTAATTGATAAATCAAAAATTAATAACATTAATGTTGGAAATATAACTGATAATTTTGATGTAGTTAAAGATGCTGATTGGGTTGTTGAAGCAGTAGTTGAGAGAATTGATATCAAACATCAAATTTATGAAAAGATATTTAAAGCAAGAAAAGATGGGGCAATTGTTTCTTCCAACACATCATCAATTCCAATTAAAGTTTTATCTGAACATCTAACTGACTCTGAAAAAAAAGATTTCTGTATTACTCACTTTTTTAACCCAGTAAGATATATGGGGCTTTTAGAAATAGTTAAAAATGAAAATAATGATCTTAACAAAATTAACCAATTAAAAGAATTTTGTGAAGTTGAGTTGGGTAAAGGAGCTATTATTTGCAATGATACCCCTGGTTTTTTAGGTAACAGAGTTGGTGTTTATGCTATGCAAATAGCAATGACTGAAGCATTTAAAATGAAGCTTTCAGTTGAAGAGGCTGATGCGATTTTTGGAAGACCAATGGGAATTCCAAAAACAGGTGTATTTGGTCTATATGACTTAATTGGTATTGATTTGATGGCAGATGTTTTAAAAAGTTTCATTAAGGAACTGCCAGAGACCGATGAATTTCATGAAGTAGCAAAAGAAATTCCATTAGTAAAAAAATTAATTGAGACAGGCTATACTGGAAGAAAAGGTAAAGGTGGTTTCTATAGAATGAATAAAACTGGAGCTACCAAAATAATGGAAGCAATTAACCTTGAAACTGGCGATTATTCACCTAGTAAAAAGATTGATGTAAAATCAGATAAAGTAGATCTAAATAGATTAATTAATAGAAAAGATAAATATGGTAAATATGCCTGGTCAGTAATATCTAAAATAATTAAATATGCATCTTCACTAGTTCCAGGAATTACAAAAGAATTTAATGACATTGATGAAGCTATGAGGCTTGGTTTTAACTGGGTGAAAGGTCCATTCGAAATGCTAGAAGAAATAGGGGTTAAAAACTTTTTTGATAAAATTGACGATTTTAAGGGAAATAGTTTCTTAGAAAATTTGTCTAAAACTAAAAATGAAGATTTTTATGGTGAAAGACAAAAATATACAAATATTGAAACTTTAGGAAAAGTTAAGAAAAGGGCTGTAAGTTTGGATGGAAATGACTCTGCAAAAATTTATAGGTTTAATGATTATAATATTGTTGAGTTTACTACTAAAGCTAATGCTTTGGATTATGAATCTATGGATGCTCTTAAAAAAGCAACTGATAAACCTCTAATTATAATTAATGAAAGTATGCAATTTTCTGCAGGTGTAAATCTAACTTACACAATGCAATTTGCAGATAAAAATGATTTCAAATCAATTGAAAAATTTATTAAATATTTTCAAGAAACATGTAAGCATTTAAAATATTCAAAATATCCAGTAATTTCAGCTCCGTCAGGACTAACATTGGGTGGTGGATTTGAAGTGATGGTTCAAAGTAATTTTGTTGTCTCACATACAAATATTGTAGTTGGATTAGTTGAAACTATTGTAGGTTTAATTCCAGCAGGCGGAGGATGTAAAGAAATGTTGGCTAGATGGCTAGATACTGAAGAAGCAAAAATAGATCCTAATTTTGCATCTTTAAAAGTTTTTGACATTATTGGATATGGAAAGACAGCCACTTCACCAGTTGAAGCAGAGCCCATGAAATATCTAAGACCAAGTGATAAAAAAATAATGAACAGAAATAGTTTATTAGAAGTTTCTAAAAAAATTCTCCATGAAAATAAAGACTTTAAAGCGCCAGAAGAACTTAAATTTAAACTTCCTGGAAAATCAGCTAGAGGAGAAATGGATAAGATTTTAGAAAAACTTTATAATGATAAAGTTATACTAGAGCATGGTGTTGAAGTTGGAAAAGAGTTAGCTCACGTTTTAAGTGGAGGAGATACTACAATGGATAAAACTTTATCTGAAGATGATTTATTTAAAATAGAACTTGATGCTTTTATGAGATTAATTGAAACTCAAAAAACTCAAGACAGAATTAAACATACTCTTTCAACAGGCAAGCCTTTAGTTAACTAACATTCTTAAAGAATTTATAAAATCAGGTCTTAATACATATTGAGATTTATCTAAATATTTTATCTTCTTCAATGCTTCCAATCCATAAATTACTTTTCCTATTGGAGTATATTCAGTTTCATATAATGGTTCATTTCTAAGAATTATAAAGAATTGACTATCTTCAGTATTGTATTTTTGTGTTCTTGCTAAACCAACACTACCTTTATCAAAATTAAATGGAGCATCTATTTCTGAGTTGATTGATCCTAATCCAGATTTTCCTGTTCCAATTTTTCCATAATCTAAATTCCCTTTTTTGCCAAACTCTAAATCTCCAGCCTGAACCAGTGTATTTTTAATCACTCTATGAAAAGCAACATCATCATATGCTTTAGATCTAACCAATTCTTTAAATCTTTTCACAGCATTAGGTGAAATATCAGGATAAAGTTCGATTATCACATTTCCACAAGAAACATTTAATACTGCAATATTTTTTGGATTATCAAAAGTAATTTTTTGAGGATCATAATTTTTTATAAATAAACATTTGTCTTTTATTAAAAAGAAAGAACCAAAAGAAAATATAGCTAAAGTAACTATAAATGTAAAAATTATCTTTTCAGATCTTGATGCCTTAATTTTCTTAATCATAAAATGAAATTTTGATCTATTTTTAAGAGGTTAGTTTTTATAAACTGTATTTTTTTTTCTAAAATTGGATCAAGTTTTTTTAAATTTATTCCAATCATTAAATGGGAAAAAACTTCAGCCATATCTTCAGATGCTGTTGATTGTGAGTATTCAGAAAAAAAACCTTCAGTATTAGTATATGTATCTAATCCTAGTTTATTTGTGCAGGTAGAACATTCAGCATATTCAAATTCTTTAACATTAAAATTGGACCAGATTTTTTCATCAAATAATTCCTTAAAACTATCGTTTATAATATGAAATACTTCATGGTGAATTACTCGCTCAAAATAACTTTCATTAAACTTGATATCTAGTATTAAAGTTTTCATTATATTATCTGGAATTCCTGCTGTATTAATTTTTGATATAGATAAATCTTCGCACAAAACAATATATTTAAGATTTATTTTTTTTAAAAATTCTTGATTGTATCTATTCAAATTTTTTTGAATTATTTTATATTTTTGATTTAGAATTTTTTTTTCAGAGTTATGGCAATTTATATTGTTGTCAACTCCAATCGTGAAAGATTGTTTAGCATATAAGTATCTTAGTTTATTTGGAGTTTTTATATCGTAAATTTCTAAATGAGGAATTTTTATGAGATTATAAATCGTATCAGCTTGGACTTGAGTAAAAAAAAATAAAGATAATATAATTAATCTAATTAAGCTCATAAATTTACATATAGAAGATATTCCAATTTAAAAGAATGTGATACAATTTTACTGTGAAAAAAAAAAGAAATAAAAATCCAATTCAGCCTGTAAGTGGTACTAAAGTTCCAAGATTTGCAGGTCCTTCCACATTTGCAAGATTACCAGAACTAAGAGATGTTGAGAGCTGTGATGTTGCAATTGTTGGAATACCATTTGATGCTGGCACAAGTTATAGACCAGGTGCAAGATTTGGACCTCAAAGTATTAGACAAGCTTCAAGACATTTAAGAACAAACTATCATCCTAGCTATGATGTTGAGCCCTTTAAAATACAACAAGTTGCTGATGCGGGAGATATTACTTGTAATCCATTTAATATTGTTGAGGCGATTAAACAGATTGAAGTAGGTGCAGAAGAGTTATTAAATAAAGTTGGTGGAATTATCAGTTTGGGCGGGGACCATACAATTGCATTTCCATTATTAAAAGCAGTTAATAAAATTAATAATGGCCCAGTTGCATTGGTTCATTTTGATGCGCATCTAGATACTTGGGATACTTATTTTGGAGCACCATACACACACGGAACTCCTTTTAGAAGAGCTAGAGAAGAAAATTTATTTTTAGATGATGCATCAATGCATGTAGGTATAAGAGGCCCATTATATAGTAGAGACGATATTAAAAATGATGAAAGTTTTGGTTTTAAAATAATTCATTGTGATGAATTTCAAACACAAGGAACAGATAAAATTGCAGATAGAATTAAAAAAAGAGTTGGAAATAACCCTTTATACTTATCAATTGATATAGATGTATTAGACCCAGCTTTTGCACCTGGCACAGGCACACCTGAAATTGCTGGAATGACTACAAGGGAGATGGTTAATGTTATAAGAGGCTTGTCAGGTCTAAATCTTATTTCTGCTGATGTAGTTGAAGTTTCACCAGCTTACGATCATGCGGAAGTAACCTCACTTGCAGCTGCCACCATTGTTTATGAGTTAACTAATTTATTTGCAAAAAAATAAGGAAAGGCTAGGAGTCTGTTATGGAAAATAAAAAAAATTTTTATATTGATGGGAAATGGGTAACACCTAAAGGTAAGGAAGAAATTAAAGTAATTAACCCTGCAACTGAAGAAAATTGTGCAGTTATATCTTTAGGAAATAAAGAGGATGTTGATCATGCAGTAAGCTCTGCAAAAAAAGCATATAGTTCTTGGGCCTTTTCAACAAAAGATGAAAGAATAAAATTATTAGAAAAGCTTTATGAAAATTATAAAAAAAGATGGGAAGATATTGCAAATGCGATTACTACTGAAATGGGTGCTCCAAAAGATTTTGCAACAAAACTTCAAGCTGGTACAGGAGCTGCTCACATAAAATCTTTTATCAAATATTTAAAAAATTTTGAATTTGAAAAACCTTTAGGAGAACATGCTCTTGAGCAAAGGTTAATTTATGAACCTAAAGGGGTTTGTGCTTTAATAACACCATGGAACTGGCCAATGAACCAGGTTTGTTTAAAGGTTATGCCAGCATTAGCATCTGGTTGTACAATGATTTTAAAACCATCCGAACTTGCACCATTATCATCAATTATACTTGCAGAACTAATTGATGAAACAAAGTTTCCAGCAGGGGTATTTAATTTAGTAAATGGAGATGGAGCTACAACAGGAGATGCATTAACTAGTCATCCTGATGTGAATATGATTTCATTTACTGGTTCAACTAGAGCAGGTGCTTTAATTTCACAGAATGCTGCTAAAGATTTTAAAAGAGTAAGTTTAGAGTTGGGTGGCAAGGGTGCTAACATTATATTCAAAGATGCAGATCCTGAGGCAATTGAGAGAGGAGCACTAAGATGTTTTAGAAATTCAGGTCAATCATGCAATGCTCCTACTAGAATGCTTGTTGAAAAATCAATGTACAATGAAGCAATTGAAAGATTAAAAAAATATACAGAAAATTTTGAGGTAGGTGACCCTAAAAAAGAAGGGGAACATATAGGACCTGTGATTTCTGAAACTCAGTATAATAAAATTCAAAATTTAATTAAAAAAGGAATAGATGAAGGTGCAAAACTTGTTGCAGGAGGAACCGGTAAACCTAAAGGTTTAGAAAAAGGTTATTTTGTAAAACCTACAGTGTTTGCTGATGTTAATAATAATATGGATATTGCTAGAACCGAAATTTTTGGACCTGTATTGTCTGTAATGCCATTTGAAACAGAGGAAGAGGCAATTCAAATTGCTAATGATACTCCTTATGGATTAACAAATTACATTCAAACTCAAGATAAAGAAAAAGTTAAAAGAGTTGCAAGAAAATTAAGATCAGGAATGGTAGATGTTAATGGTGCTGGTATTGCAGTTGATGCTCCGTTTGGAGGTTTTAAACACTCTGGAATCGGTAGAGAGGCAGGCGAACATGGTCTTGAAGAATTTTTAGAGGTTAAGTCTGTAGGTGGTTGGAACAATTAACTTTTTAAAACTTAAAAGTGTTCATTTTAGGTAAACCTTAATTCAATATTGATATTCAATGCTTAGAGACCATTAATAAAAAAAAATTTATTTGTATTTGTTATATAAATCTTTAGGGTTTAACTATTAACGTTGTGATATTTTAAATTTTTAGAACTCACAACACATAGAGGAGATAAATTATGAGTAAATCAAAATCGCTCTACAATGCGGATTTAGCGCCAACTCCATCAAAGAAAAAAAATTGGGGATGGTTTGAAATCTTTAACGTATGGGCAAACGATGTACAAAGTTTATTTGGATATACTTTGGCAGCGTCTTTATTTTTAGCTTCAGGGTTAAATGGCTGGGCAGTATTTCTTGCACTAATTCTTGCGGGATTTTTTATTATGTGGCTAGTTAACCTATCTGGTAAACCAAGTGTAAAACATGGAATTCCATATCCAGTATTCGCTCGAGTTAGTATGGGTGTATTTGGAGCAAACTTTCCAGCAATGGCTAGAGGCCTTGTTGCTATGTTTTGGTATGGAGCGCAAACTTATGCAGCATCAACTGCTGTTGCACTTTTAATTACTGGTATTACTGGTAACGAAGGTACTGTAATGTTCTTAGGAATGACAGGAGTAATGTGGGTGTCATTTATATTTGTATCTGGATTCCAAGTTTACTTATTTTGGCAAGGTATAGATCTTGTTAAAAGATTCTTAAACTTTGCAGGGCCTGCCGTTTATGCGGTAATGATACTTTTAATGATAGTTATTTGGGCTAAAGCTGGTGGAGGACTTTTTTCAGAAGTTGGTGAAATATTTTCTGGTGGAGAAAGGTCTGGTGGTTTTGAAGGTTTAGGATCATTTGGAGCCTTCTTAGCTGTGTTTTCAATTATGGTTGGATACTTTGCTGCAGTGGTAATCAATTTTGGTGACTTTGCTAGATTTGTTAAAAATGAAAAAGAAATGAGAAAAGGTAACCTATATGGATTAGTAGGAAATGTAATCTTGTTTTCTTTTATTACTTTAATGATCACAGGTGGAACAATTGCAATTTTTGGTGAATACGTTGCAAGCCCAACAGATATGGTAGCTAAAGTAGACAACTTAGGATTAACGATTATTGCTGCATTTGCATTTTTTGCTGCAACAGTAGGAATTAACATGGTTGCAAACTTTATACCTCCTGCATACGACTTAGCAAATTTAATACCAAGCAAAATCAATTTTAAAATTGGTGGATTAATAACCGCTGGTTTTGGTTTTGTTATTGGCGGTATGTGGGTTGCTGTTATTACCCAAATGGGACTATTTCCATTTGTTAATACTTTAGGAGCAATTCTTGCGCCTGTATTTGGTATAATGATTGTAGATTACTACATTATCAAAAAAGAAAGATTAGATGTAAAAGCATTGTTTAATGCTAGCTCAAAAGCTAAGTATCATTACAATGATGGCTTTAACCATAAAGCAATCTTAGCTTGGGTTCTATCAGGCTATATTGCTGTAGGTACAGTATGGCCAAATATCTTAATTTTAGGTTTAAGTGATTTCTTCGCTAACTTAGGTGGTGGTGGAGGATATGCTTGGATAATTGGAGCATCTCTTGGTGCTGTAGTTCACTTAGCAATATCATCAAAAAGATAATTAAATTTTTAATTAAAGCCCATCAATTTTAATTGATGGGCTTTTTTTATATTTGAAATTCTAAAGTGATATTTTCTTTATTTAGATCATGAAGGACTAAATTATCTCCATCACCCAATCTATCAACAACTAAAAAATTCATATCTTCTGTTGAGATTAGAGGAAAATGCCAAATACCAGGATTATAATTAATTCCAATTCCTTTTGGAATTATAAAAGATTCAATTTTACTTAAATCTGGTTTATCACCTTCTGGAGCAACAAATGACAAAAATATAGTTTCTTTCATTGGAATAAAAGCTTGGCTTCCAAGTGGATGTTTTTCCATCATATCAATTTTCATAGGAAAAGATCTTTTTAGTGCAGAAAAAATACTAATAGTAGACTCTCCATTATTTTTCTTGGTATTTAAATTAGCAATACCATCATATCTTTTTGCATATCCATTATTTATTTCTAATGGTTTGATATCTGCAGTAGTTACCATATCACCGAATTTTTTAAAATTTTCTTTTGTTATTAGTATAGGTTTTATTATTTTAGTCATTCCACTTTTCCAAATGCTCTTATTCTAGAAATCCCACCATCTGGGAAAATATTAATTCTAATATAGTTTACTTTTTTATTTTTCATTACCTTGTTATTAAAATTATGTTTTTTATGTGCATAAAGCTTAATCTTTTTGAGAAGGTAAGACCATCTTTTTGATTTATTAACAATATTTTTTTCTGAAATTTTATTTGGAATATAGGCTGCTTGTACAGAACACTTATCTGGATAGTTTCCTTTAAAATGATGTGTATCTAATTGAATTTTATTAATTTTTCCTGGCGATGAGCATTTCACTATTATCCAGTCAAAATTTTTTCCTCTGCTTCTTCTAGTTTCCCAGCCATCACCCATATTTTTTCCAATCCCTGGAGCAAGTATATTTTCTGCTCTTCCAAAATGTTCATTATTGCAAGCAATTGGTACTGCTCCATTTACAATTGATGTTAGGTTTTGAATTTTATTCTGAACTTTATTTTTGATTTTCATTGAGCCGTAAACTCTTAATCTTGCTACTCCTCCATCAGGAAAAATATTTAATTTTATGTGAGTAAAATAATTTTTATTTTTTACATTAAAAAAGTGATGACTATTTGCTTTAGTTTTGTTTTTTTTAATAATTGTTATCCATTTAGTTTTTTTATTAGGTATTTTTTTTTTACTAATACAAGCCTGTAATGAAACATGATCAGGATGATTTCCAGAAAAATAAGATGTATCAATGTCTACTTTCTTTATCAAACCAGGTTTTCCAAATTTTAAAATCAAAAAATCATAGCCTTTTGTTCTTTTTCTTCTAGTTTCCCATCCATCCATCCATTTACCATGTTTATCAAATACTCCTTCTTTAAATACTGGAGGCCAAGGATTAATAATTCTTTTAGCAGGTGCAAAGAATTCATCTGTTTTATAAACTATTTTAGAACCTAATCTTGACTGAGCTAAATCAATTAATCCATTTAAGTAAATAATATTATTTTTTTTCATTATAATTATTTATTTGAGTAATTTTTTATCCAGTGTTTTGCTATATCAACTCTTTTACAAATCCAGATATCATCAAATTTTGAAATATAATCAAAAAATTTTTTTAATGATTGAATTCTTCCTGGTCTTCCAATTAATCTACAATGTAAGCCTATAGACATCATTTTTGGGTTAGTTTTTCCTTCTTCATATAAAACATCAAAACTATCTTTTAAATAATTATAAAAATGATCTCCTGTATTAAATCCTTGATTAGTAGCAAATCTCATATCATTATTATCTAAAGTATATGGAATAATGAGTTGTTTTTTTTTACCACGGTATTCCCAGTAAGGTAGATCATCACTGTAACTATCGCTATCATATAAAAAACCACCATTATCAAAAACTAAATCACGAGTATTTGGACTACATCTTCCAGTGTACCAACCTAAGGGCCTTGAACCAAAAATTTTCTTAATTGTTTTAATTGCTTTTTGCATGTGTTTTTTTTCAACAGATTTTTTTATATTTTGATAATCAATCCATCGATAACCATGTGCAGCAATTTCATAATCTCCATTTTTAATTGCTTTACAAACTTCTGGATTTTGTTCTAGAGCTAAACCTACGCCAAAAATAGTAACAGGAATTTTTTTTTCTTTAAACAATCTGTCTAATCGCCAAAATCCTGCTTTTGATCCATATTCATAAATGCTTTCCATATTTATGTGTCTTCCCTTTATTGCTTTTGCACCAATAATCTCTGATAAAAAAGTTTCTGAATATTTATCTCCATTTAAAATAGAATTTTCTCCTCCTTCTTCATAATTTAAAACAATTTGAAGAGCTAACTTTGCATTATTAGGCCAGGAAATTTTTTTTCCTTTTGCACCATAACCTATGAAGTCTCTAGAATTTTTTTTAGCCATGTATAATTATAAATTAATTTAGATTTCTTAACAATTTATTAATTTGAAATAGATTTAGATCTTATACCATTTAAAAAAATTAAGCATTTTTTTAATTCATTAAGTTCAATAAATTCATCCACTTTATGAGCTTGTTCGATAGATCCGGGTCCACATACAACAGTACTAATTCCAATTTCTTGAAATAATCCTGCTTCAGTTCCAAATGACACTACTTCTCTAGAGTTATCTCCTGTCAAACTTGAAACTAATTCACATGCCTCTGATTTTTTGACACGATCAAATCCAGTAACTTCTCCGATAATTTTTTTTGTTATATTAGATTTGGGAAATATTTTTTTCATTTCTGGCAAAAGAACTTCATTTGCATACTTATCAATCTCATTGTTTAAAAATATTCCATCCTCTTTTACTACTGGTCTTGTTTCCCAATTGATGTGACATTTATCTGCAATTACATTATGTGCTATTCCTCCAAAAATTCCCCCAACTTGTAAAGTTGAAAAAGGTGGATCAAAAATAGAATCTTTTGGAACTCTTTTTTTTAGTTCTTCCCTAAGTTCAATTAGTTTATTTGCATATCTTGCAGCAAATTCAACTGCACTCACACCTTTATGTGGAGTTGAACTATGTCCAGCTAAGCCTTCAAAATAAGTTGTGTATTCATAACACCCTTTATGAGCATCTATAATTTTCATTTTAGTTGGTTCACCAATTATACAAATACCATGTTGAATATTTCTTTTTTTTAGTTCTTTAATTAAAATAGGAGCTCCAAGGCAAGCAGTTTCTTCATCAAAAGTAAATGAAAAATGAATATCTCTATTTAAATTTGTCTTAGAATAAATTGGAGCAAAGGCTAACGCACATGCTATAAAACCCTTCATATCACAAGCTCCACGTCCATAAAGTTTTTCATTTTTAATAGTTGCTTTAAAAGGATCGGTACTCCAACTATTTGAAACTGGCACAGTATCAGTGTGGCCTGATAAAATTATTGGTTTTATGTCATTAGTTTTTTTTGCTTTAATTGTAGCAAAAAGATTTACTCTTTTTTTTTCATCATCAAATGTTTTAAAAGATGTTGCACCTAATTTGTTTAGGTATTCTTCACAATAATTAATCAATTCACTATTATCTTCTCCAGAAATTGTTTTGAAACTTATTAAATCAGATAAAATTTTAACCGAATTAGCGTACAATTGGTCTAAATTAATTTCTGTACTCATAAATAATAACTAATATATATACTGAATTTATGAAAGAACAAATAACATACGATATTTTTGACAAAGTTGATATTCGAGTTGGTACAGTAATTTCAGTTAAAAAAAATGAAAAAGCTAGAAAACCTTCATTAGTTGTTGAGGTTGATTTTGGTAAAGAAATAGGAATTAAACAATCCTCTGCTCAAATTACTCATTATTATAACGAAGAAAATTTAAAAGGAAAACAGGTTATAGCAGTTTGTAATTTTGAAGAAAAAAATATTGCTGGCGTAGTTTCTCAAGTTTTAATTTTGGGTTCAATTGACAAAGAAGGTAAAGTAATTTTAGTACATCCATCTCAAAAATCAGAGAATGGTTTGCCAATAGCATAAACATGCATCCCGAAATATTATCAATTTCTTTATTTTGGTTTGTTACAGCTTATACACCAGGTCCAAATAATGTAGTAGCTTCATATTCTGGTTTTAATTTTGGAATAAAAAAAACAGTTCCACATATTCTTGGTGTTACTTTTGGTTTTACTTCTTTAGTAATATTTTTGTCAATAGGTTTGATAAATGTATTCAAATTATTTCCAATTATTCAAATAGTCATTAAATATCTAGGAACTTTGTTTTTAATTTATCTAGCTTATAAAATTGCATTTTCAAAAACGTCTAACGAAACACAAAAAGAAAACCCTGTAAAATTTATTGAGACTTTTTTATTTCAATATTTGAATCCTAAAGGCGTGACAGTTGCAATAATTGTTGTATCTACTTATGTAGAGTTAGGCGTAAATTATATTAGCTATGCGACTCAAATAGTAGTTCTAGCTTTCTTATTTTCAATAACAAGCATCACTTTATGGACTTTTGTTGGTAAATTTTTGAGGAAATTTGCGACAAATGATAAATTTATTAAGTATTTTAATTATGCTATGTCAGGACTTCTTCTTTTGAGCATAATTACATTTTATATATAAACTATGAAGCCAGGATCAAAAAATTCGTATAGCTCTCTTACAGATATAGAAATTAATAATAAAAATTTCAAAATTTTTTCTTTATCAAAAGCTGAAAAAAATGGTTTAAATGGTATTTCAAAACTACCAAAATCACTTAAGGTTCTTCTTGAAAATCTTCTTAGATATGAAGATGATTTGTCTGTTACCAAAAATCAAATTGAAGCAATAAAAAATTGGCTTAAAGATAAAAAATCTAAAACAGAAATAGCTTATCGACCAGCTAGAGTTTTATTACAAGATTATACAGGAATACCTGCTGTTGCAGATTTAGCAGCAATGCGTGAAGCAGTAAAAAAAAAGAATAAAGATCCAAATACAATTAATCCGCTTTCATCAGTAGATCTTGTAATTGATCATTCGGTACAGGTAGATCAATCAGCAAAACTAGATTCATTTGATAAAAATGTTGAAATTGAATTTAGTAGAAATGGTGAAAGATATTCTTTTTTAAAATGGGGACAACAAGCATTTAATAATTTTAGAATCATTCCACCTGGCACAGGAATTTGTCATCAGGTTAATTTAGAATATTTATCTAAAGTAGTATGGAGTGAAGATTTCAAAGGTAATACATACCTTTTTCCAGACACATTAGTTGGAACTGACAGTCACACAACAATGGTAAATGGCCTATCTGTTTTAGGATGGGGAGTTGGAGGAATAGAAGCTGAAGCTGGCATGTTAGGTCAACCAATTTCAATGTTAATTCCAGAGGTTATTGGTTTTGAAGTAAAAAACAAAATGCCTGAAGGAACTACAGCAACTGATTTAGTTTTAACAGTTGTTAAAATGCTAAGAGATAAAAATGTGGTCGGAAAATTTGTTGAATTTTATGGAGAGGGGTTAAAGAATTTAACATTAGCTGATCGAGCTACAATTGCTAACATGGCTCCAGAGTATGGGGCTACATGCGGTTTTTTTCCTATTGATGATGAAACTTTAAAATATTTAAAATTTTCAGGAAGAGATCAGTTAACAGTAAAAATAGTTGAAGAATATGCAAAAGTTCAAGGTTTATGGGTAAGTAATGATATTGAGTTTACAGATACTTTAACTTTAGATATGTCAACAATTGTTCCTACAATTTCTGGACCTAAGAGACCACAAGATAAAGTATTATTAATAGATGCTTCAGATGGTTTTAAAAAAAGCTTTTCTGAAATAACGAATAAAAAAGATTTTTCAATCTCTAAGGTTTCGAATACAGATTTTGAAATAAAAGATGGTTCAATATTAATTGCCGCAATAACTTCATGCACTAATACTTCTAATCCTAACGTGCTTATAGGTGCAGGTTTACTTGCAAAAAAAGCAGTAGAATTAGGCCTTGAAGTAAAACCTTGGGTTAAGACTTCATTAGCACCTGGATCTCAAGTAGTTACAGATTATTTAGAAAAAGCAGGTTTAAACATTTATCTAGACAAACTTGGGTTTAATCTTGTTGGTTATGGTTGTACCACATGTATTGGAAACTCTGGTCCATTAGCAGATAATATTGTTGAAGCTATTCAAAAAGAAAATATTTATGCAGTTTCAGTTTTATCTGGAAATAGAAATTTTGAAGGAAGAATTTCACCACATATTAAAGCAAACTACTTAGCATCACCTCCACTTGTTGTTGCTTATGCTCTAGCAGGTCATATGAGTTTTGATTTATATAAAGATTCTTTTGGAAAGGATAAAAATGGAAAAAATATTTTTATGAAAGATATTTGGCCCACAAATAAAGAAATTGAAGAAACTTTAAAATTATCTTTAAATGCAGATATGTTTATTAAAAGATACTCAAATGTTTCTGAAGGACCAAAGCAATGGCAACAAATTAAAACAGAAAAAAGTAGTATTTATAATTGGGAAGAAAATTCAACATATATAAAAAAACCACCTTTTTTTGACAATCTTTCAGAAGAACCCGAAGGATTTAAAAAAATCGAAGATGCAAGACCATTATTGATTTTGGGAGATATGATTACAACAGATCATATTTCTCCTGCAGGAAGTATTCAAAAAGAGAGTCCTACTGGTGAATATTTTATGAAACGTCAGATTTTACCCAAAGATTACAATTCTTATGGTTCAAGAAGAGGAAATCATGAAGTTATGATGAGAGGAACATTTTCAAACATAAGAATTAGAAATGAAATGGCACCAGAAACAGAAGGTGGTTTTACAAAATTATATCCTGAAGAAAAAGTAGTAACAATTTATGATGCAGTTGTTGAATATAAAAAAAGAGGAACAGATCTGGTTATTGTTGGGGGTAGAGAATACGGAACAGGTTCATCAAGAGATTGGGCCGCAAAGGGAACTAAATTATTAGGTGTTAAAACAGTAATAGCCGAAAGTTTTGAAAGAATTCATAGATCAAATTTAATTGGTATGGGCATCTTACCTTTACAATTTATAGATAATATCGATAGAAAAAAATTAAATTTAATTGGTTCTGAATTATTTAGTATAATGGAAATTGAAAAAGGGATTAATCCGTCAGATAAGATAAAAGTAGAAATAAAATATGCATCAGGTGAGATTAAAAAGATACAAACATTATGTAGGATAGATACCAAAAATGAATTAGAATATTATAAAAATGGAGGCATATTACATTATGTGCTTCGAAATATGATTTAAATATGGATGAAGATTTAGCAATAATTAATAAAAATACAAGAAATGAAAAAATAAAAAATTTTTTCATTAATAATAAAAAATTATTATTATCTATATCAACAGTTTTGATATTAATTTTATTAAGTTTTTATTCTTACCAAATATATAAAGCTGGACATAGAGAATTGCTTTCAAATAAATATAATAGTGCAATAATTGAACATAAGAATGGCAATAATTCTAAAATCGTTTCAGAAATGAAAGAAGTTGTAGAAGATAAAGACAGCACATATTCGCCTTTAGCATTATATTATTTAGTTGATAATAATTTGATCGGTAATAAAAATGAAATTAATAGTTTGTTTGATATTTTAATAAATAAAACGTCTTTAGAAACGGAAATTAAAAACCTCATTATTTATAAAAAAGCGCTTTATAATGCTGATACTAGTAATGAAAGTGAGTTATTAAGTATTTTAAATTCTTTGATAAATTCAAAAAGTGTGTGGAAGTCTCATGCTTTATATTTATTAGCAGAGTATTTTTATTC
>CACFTS010000013.1 GCA_902569285.1 uncultured Pelagibacteraceae bacterium
AATTAGAGCAACTAAATAAGTTTTTTTATCTCCATAAATAAAACTTTGTTTAATTTTTTCATTAAGACATAATAAGTTTTCAATTTTAGAGGGTGAAATGTTGTCACCACCTAGATTAACTATGATTTCTTTTTTTCTATCAGTTATTTTTAAATTTCCATCTTTAGTGATTTCTCCTATATCTCCAGTATGCAACCAGCCATTTTTGATAATATCATCTGTCTCCTTTTTCATATTCCAATAACCAAGCATTACGTTTTCTCCCTTAACCAAAATTTCACCATCATTAGCAATTTTTACCTCATTAGTTTTAAAAGGTGGTCCTACTGTTTCAATTTTGATTTTTCCAGGAATATTGCAGCTTACAACTGGAGAGGTTTCTGTTAACCCATATCCTTGTAATGTTGGCAAACCTATCGAATTCAAAAATTCACCAATTTTTTGATCCAAAGCACCTCCTCCAGAAACAAAGGCTTTCAATTTACCACCGAACTGATTTTTGATTTTTTTTCTTACTAATATTTCACACAAAAAATTAATAATTTTTTGCTTTAAATTTAGTTTCTCTTTATTTAAAGTTTTCGTTCCAAGTAAAATAGTGTTTTCTATCAATTTTTTCTTAAAACCTTTTTGTTTTGAAAAGTTAAGAAAAATTTTACTATATAAATTTTGATAAAATCTTGGCACTGCTGTCATAATAGTAGGTTTCGCAACGGACATATTGGGTAATAATTTTTCTAAACTCTCTGCATAAAAAACCTTTGCTCCAAGTGAAATTTGAACATATTGGACAGTGTGTTCATATGAATGAGATAATGGAAGCCAAGTTAAAAAAACTGGTTCATCATTTTTAACTAATAATTCTAAAACTTCTTGTGCTCCTTCGCAATTTGATAAAATGCCTCCATGGCTAAGCATCACACCTTTGGGATTACCAGTTGTTCCGGATGTATAAATAATACAGGCAAGATCTTTTCTTCTAATTTCTTGATTATAATCTACAGGGACAGAGGGTGTTTCTTGTTTAGAATATTTCTCAAAAATATTTTCTACACTTTCAATTTTTTCATTAAAATTTTCAATTGATAAAACTCTAGTCTCATTTGAAATAAAATTTTCTATTTTTTTAAATTGAATATCATTTGAAACGATACATATTTTAGGTTTACAATCATTTATAATATATTCGTAATCCTTTTCCGAATAAGTTGTAAATAATGGAACGGTTACACCACCAGCATTCATAATTGCTATATCTGTAATAAGCCATTCAGGTCGATTTTCAGATAATAAAATACATCTATCTCCTGTAGATAAATTTTTTCTTAAGTATTCAGATAAAATACGAATATTATATTCAACTTGTCCCCAAGTTAAAAAATCATTTTTGTTAATTTTTAACCATTTTAAAAATGGTTTGTTAGATGCAGAATTATTTTCTTTATACTTTTTAAAAAAAAGTTCTACTAAACTATTAATTTTATTTAATTCCATAATTTGGTGGGCGAAGAGAGAATCGAACTCTCACTTCTTACGAAACACGATTTTGAGTCGTGCGCGTCTACCAGTTCCGCCATTCGCCCTTACCCTTAATTGTTTAATTATTAATTAAATAGTATAAGAACTAAAATTATATTAAAACCAAAAAATGTTTACTATTCTTTATAAAAAATGTTTAAATTTAGCAGCTCATAAAAGTTCTAAATATTACTTAGCTTTAGTATCTTTTGTTGAAAGTTCTTTTTTCCCAATACCACCAGATGTAATGGTAATACCAATGGTTATTTCCAAAAAAAATGATTTCATTAAAATTTTTCTTATTACGACAATATTTTCTGTTTTAGGTGGTATATTAGGTTATTTCATTGGAGTGTTCTTTTTTGATGTAGGAATGCAAATAGTGAGTTTTTATAGCTATGAAGATAAACTAACTAACCTTAAAAATAATTTAATAAATAGCGAAGGTTTTTATGCTTGGCTTGGAATTCTTTTTTTAGCTGGTTTTACTCCTCTACCTTATAAAGTTTTTACTATTGCCAGTGGTTTAATCGGATTTAATATTACAATTTTTATTTTAATAAGCTTAGTTTCCAGGGGATTCCGTTTCTTTATTGTGTCTTACTTATCCTATAAATTTGGAGATCTATTTACTCAATTTATGGATAAGCACGGATCTAAATGGTTTACTATTGTTGGAATATTAATTGTTATAATTGGAATTTTGATTTATTTGATATTTTAATCGCATGCATAATTTTAAAATAGAGACTTATTTAAAAATAATTTTTCTCATTAGTTTAATTTCAATAATTTCTGCATATTTTATAGAGTATATTCTCGAACATCAGCCCTGTAATCTATGCTTGATAGAAAGGATCCCTTATGGATTAAGTATAATTTTAATAATTTCAAATTATGTTTTTAGGAAAAATGAAAAGTTTATAATTTTATTGTTGATTTTAATATTTGCCTTTTCTTTTATAATCTCATTTTATCACTTTGGAATTGAACAGGGTTTTTTTGAAGAATCAGCAGTTTGTGGAATAAAAAATGCCTCTGACATTATTTCTAAAGAAGAATTATTGAAACAATTACAAGTAAAAACTGTAAGCTGTAAAGATGTGACATTTAGAATTTTTGGATTTTCACTTACAACGTTTAATATTATTGTTAATTTGTTTTTATTAATTTTGTTAACTAAAATCTTTAAAAATTATGAAAAATTCAAAAGCTAATATCGAAAAATTCATAAGAGTTGATCACGCAGGTGAAAGGGGTGCAATCAAAATTTATGAAGGTCAATTATTAGCTCTAAATACAATCATTAAAGATGAAAATTTGAAAAAAATTGTTGAAGAAATGATAATTCACGAAAAAGAACACTGTGAATTTTTTGAAAATGAAATAAAGAAAAGAAAAATAAAACCAACTAAATTTTTACCATTATGGGATTTACTTGGAGTTGGACTAGGTTTTGGATCAACAATTCTTGGTAAAAAAACAGCAATGTTATGCACTGCTTCCGTTGAAGAAGTGATTGATAAACATTATCAAAATCAAATAAATCAATTGGGCTCAGATGAAAAAAATCTTAAAAAAAAAATAATTAAATTTAGAAAAGACGAAATACATCATAAAAATATAGCTTACGAAAAAGGTGCAACAAAAAAAGGTTTTTATTCAATATTAGATAAAATAATCAAAACAGGATCCAAGGTTGCAATTAATATATCGGAAAAAATTTAAGCTTCTAATTCAACATCCCAATATAAGTAATCCATCCAACTTTTATGTAGATAATTTGGAGGAAAATTTTTACCATTACGATGTAAATCTTCAGTAGATGGTTGATATGGATATTGGACAAGTCTCATTCCAGAAAATTTTAATAACTTTCCACCTTTTTTTACATTGCAATTTGAACAAGCTGTTACAACATTGTCCCAATGAGTTTCTCCACCTTTTGATCTTGGTAGTAAATGATCAAACGTAAGTTCTTCTTCACTACCACAATATTGGCATGAAAATTTATCTCTAAGAAAAACATTAAATCTTGTGAAGCTTGGTTTTGATTGTGGAATGATATAATCTTTTAAAGCTATAACACTTGGCAGCTGCATATCAATTGATGGACTCCTTACAACTCTATCATAATTACTTACAATTATAACTCGGTCCAAGAATACTGATTTAACAGTATCTTGCCATGACCATAATGATAAAGGATAATAGCTTAATGGTCTATAATCTGCATTCAAAACTAATGCTGGACATTTTTCTAATGAAACATCTTGCTCAAGAAAATTATTCATAAATAAAGTTTAACTTAAAAAAAAATTTATTTCAATAATAAGCAATAATTAAAATTTTTTTAAAATATAATTTAATGCTATACTAGATGCTTCAATAGGAATATGATGATCACAGTTTTTAATCAAATGAGTTTCAATCTCTATATTATTTCTAATGAAAAAATCTTTTGCTTCTAACAAAAAATTAGGTGGTACAACTTGGTCTGAGTCACCATGAATTAATAAAGTATTTGTTGAAACTTTTTTTCTAAATTTTAAATCTTCTTGATTAATAATTTTACCAGAAAAACCTACAATACAATTATATTCTTGATCAGATGTTAAGCCTAAATTTATAGACATCATGCAGCCCTGACTAAATCCAGATAAACAAATTTTATTATTTTCTAAGTTAAACTCATTTTTAACTTCGTTAATAAATTGATTCAATTTTTTTTCTGCTTTAATAGATTGTTCTAAAATATATTTTGAGTCATCTTTTGTTAAATCAAACCATTGATAGCTTGATGGGTTTATTGAACATGACTCGTGTCCATTTGGACAAATAAAAATTGTATTTGGTAAATGTCTTTTCCAATTCAATGACAACATGCTTATATCCTTTCCATCACCACCATAACCATGAAGCAAAATAATCGCATTTTTAATTTCTGTATTATTTTCTGGCTTTATAATGATTGAGTCTAAGCAAAATGTCATTCTATGTGATTTATATTTTTTTTATTTTTAAAAATTAATTATAATTATTCAACCATTTTATAAATTCCTTATCCTCAAAATCAATTGAACCAACAATTCTTGCAAATTCCAATCCTTCTTTGTTAAATAAAATTGATGTCGGTATTCCCCTTAATCCAAATTTTTTAGCCAAAGTTATTGGTGAGTCAAAATATAGTTTTAAATTTTTTATTTCTAGATCTTCAAAAAAATTTGAGGCTTTTTCAATATTATCTTGACCAACATTTATTGGAAATATTTTTAAATTATTTAAATTCTCATGAACTTGTAGTAAATCTAAAGAAGGCATTTCTTTTTTACAAGGAACACACCAAGTTGCCCAAAAATTCAATAAAATTAAATTTCCTTGATAATCATTTAAATTTAATTGCCTATTTTTAGCATCCAGAAACGTCAAACCATCATATTTTTTCAACTCTTTATTGATAACAAGATTTTTTATGTCTGTGACTTCGTTAGCAAAAGAATTAGATAGTAAAAAAATAAATATTATTAAAAATCTCATGTTAAACAGGTATAATTAATTACCATGGCAAAAAATAAAAACAACCAGGCATTATGGGGCATCAGGATTAAAAAAAACACCCCTCTTCTTTTTCAAAAGATTGGAAATTCTATTGATATTGATAAAAGACTTTATAAAGAGGATATAGCTGGATCTATAGCTCATGTGGAAATGCTATTTAAACAAAAAATAATTTCTTTTAAAATTAAAAATAAAATTATCTACGGCCTTATTAAAATAGAAAAAGAAATAACAAATAAAAAATTCGAATTTAACAAAAAATATGAAGATATTCATATGAATATTGAAAAAAGACTTTTTCAAATAATTGGGGAGGAGGCAGGTTATGTCCACACCGCAAGATCAAGAAATGATCAAGTAATTACAGATTTTAAAATTTGGATTAAATCTGCAACTAAAGAAATCAATCTTGCATTAAATAAAATAATTAAGAATACATTAAAATTGGCTGAAAAAAATATAGATACTATTATGCCTGGTTTTACTCATCTCAAAAATGCACAGGTTATTTCTTTTGCTCATTACTTGATGGCTTATGTTGAAATGTTTAATAGAGATATAAAAAGATTTAGCAATAATTTAAATAATTTAGATGAAAATCCTTTAGGTGTCGCTGCCCTAAGTGGAACTTCTTTTAACATCGATAGAAATTATACAACTAAAAAACTTGGTTTTAAAAGACCCACTAATAATTCAATTGATACAGTTTCTGATAGAGATTTTGTTTTAGATTTTTTATACAGTGTTTCAGTATGCTCTATGCATATTTCTAGAATTGCTGAAGAACTTATCATTTGGAACTCTGATGGTTTTAACTTAATTAATTTATCAGACAAAGTAGTGACTGGTTCATCAATAATGCCTCAAAAGAAAAATCCTGATCCACTAGAATATTTACGAGGAAAATCTGGTAGCACTTACGGAAATTTATTTGCTATGCTTACAATTTTAAAAGGTTTACCATTATCATATTTCAAAGATCTTCAGGATGATAAAGAAATTATTTTCAAATCAAATGATACTTTATTAGATTGTCTAAAAATATTTGATGAAATTCTTAAAAACTTTACCCCTAATAAAAAACAAATGCTTAAACTTGCAAATTCTGGATACATTACAGCAACAGACTTAGCTGATTATCTGGTCAAGAATCACTCAATATCATTTAGAAAAGCTTATCAAAAGACAGCTGCAGTAGTTAATTTGGCAGAAAAGAAAAATAAAGATCTTGATCAATTAACCTTGAAAGAACTAAAGAAAATTGAACCAAAACTAACAAATGATGTTTTAAAAGTGTTTGATTTAAAGAATTCTGTTAATTCTAAAAGATCATATGGTGGAACATCTTTTGATAATATTAAAAAAATGATAATGAAATATAAAAAACAAAAATGATTAAAAAAATTACTTTAGCTTTGATTTTATTTTGCATGATAATTTCATGTGGAAAAAAAGGAGACCCTAAATATAAAGACCATGAAAAAAAAGCTGAAATACAAAGTATCGTTATAAATAAGGTTTAATGAAATATATTAATAAAAAACTTACAATTGAAAAAGTGAGTGTACAAAATATTGCTAAGAAATATAGTACCCCAACTTATTGTTATTCCTACAACCAGTTAAAAGAAAATATTAATAATTTCAAAAAAAATTTTAAATCTTTTTCTCCATTAATATGTTTTGCAATTAAATCTAACACTAATGTTAATTTAATTAGGGAAATAAAAAAATTTGGATTAGGAGCTGACGTAGTATCGATGGGTGAGTTAATGATAGCCCTTAAAGCAGGCATAAATCCAAAAAAAATTGTTTTTTCAGGGGTTGGAAAAACATCACAGGAAATAAGTTATGCCATTGATAAAAATATATTATTGATAAATGCTGAGTCTAAAAGTGAAATCAAAGAAATTGACAGAATTGCAAAATTAAAAAAGAAACAAATACAAATTGGTATTAGATTAAACCCAAATACAGATGCAAAAACTTTAACTCAAATTTCAACTGGAAAAAAAGAAAACAAGTTTGGTGTTAATAATAAAACATTTTTTGAACTTGTAACTTATTGTAAAAATTCCAAAAATATTGACCTAAAATGTCTTAGTGTTCACATTGGAAGTCAAATTTTAGACCATAAACCTTACGAAAAAATGCTAAAGGCAGTTAGTAAAATTATAAATAAAATTAATCACAAATTTGAATTTATTGACCTTGGTGGTGGTATGGGTATCTCATATAGGGACAATAATAAAAAACTTAATTATAAAAAATATAATGTTGCTATAAAAAAATTTTTAAAAAACAAAAAATCAAGGATAATATTTGAACCAGGTAGATCAATTGTAGGAAATATAGGTATTCTAATTTCTAGGATAATTTATATTAAAAAAAGTGTAAGAAAAAATTTTGTTATTCTAGATACAGCAATGAATGATTTAATGAGACCTGCATTATACGGAGCCACTCATAAGACATTACCGTCAATAAAAACAAATAAAAAATCTAAAAAAACTTATGAGTTTGTAGGACCAATTTGTGAAAGTACTGATAAATTTATAACAATAAAAAATTTTCAAGAATTAAAAGAAAAAGATCTTATTGTTATATGTGATGTAGGTGCGTATGGAATGTCCTTAAGTTCAAACTACAATGTAAGACCTAAAGCTATAGAATTATTAATTAAAGGATCAAAAATTAAAACTATTAGAAAAAGACAAAAGCATAAAGATTTAATGTAGCTTTTGATAAGAATGATTAAAAACTCAATATTTTCAATATTTTTTTTTACTGGAATAATCATTATTTCATTATTTTTTTTACCTGCATTTTTTTTACCTCAAAAAGTTGTACTATTTGGTGGTAAATTAATGGGTCATTGGACGAGTTTTTGCTTAAAATTTTTTCTATCAACAAAAATTATAATTAAAGGAACAGAAAATATTATTAGTAATGAAAAATTTTTTATAGCCGCATCGCATCAATCAATGTTTGAAACATTTTATCTTCAAACCATTTTCAATTCACCAATCTTTATCCTAAAAAAGGAATTACTTCTAATCCCAATTTTTGGTTGGTATTTAAAAAAAATTGGATCTATTTCAATTAAAAGAAATAAAATAACAAAAGATAATTTAGGATTCTTTGATGATATTTCTAAAATAGTCACAAATTCAAAAAGGCCACTTATAATTTTTCCTCAAGGAACAAGGGTTTTGCCTGATGAAAGACCACCATTTAAAAAAGGAGCTTCAAGAATTTATGAAGAATTAAAAATTACTTGCCAACCAGTTGCCATCAATTCTGGTTATGTTTGGCCAAAAAAAGGTTTAAAAAATAGTCATAGAACTATAACTATTTCAATCTTAAAACCAATATCAGCTGAATTTTCGAAAGAAGAATTTATTAAAATTTTAGAAAAAGATATTTATTCTGAACTTGACTTATTAAATTAACCCTTCATAGGCATTACAACATAAATACTATCAAAATCACCTGGATCTTTTATTAATGCTGGTGAACTTGTATCATTAAAGAATAGTTCTATTTTATTTCCATCAAGTTGTGATGCTACATCAATTAGATATCTAGAATTGAAACTAACCTCTAAATCGTGATCAAATTTAACCCCAAGTGTTTCTTTTCCATCACCACTATTAGTATTATTGACAGATAAGTTTAAAATATCTTTTGTTAAATTAAATTTAACACCATCTTTTTTATCAAGAGATACGGAAGCAACTCTATCTACTGAATCTAAAAAGAGTTTTAAATCAATCTCTAATTTTTTTTGATTATTTTTTGGTATAACTTGAATATAATTTGGAAATTTTCCATCAATTAATTTAGAAATTAAAACACTATTATTTAATTCAAATTTAATTTTAGATTTTACATTTGAAATTTTTACATCACCATCATAATTTTCTAACAATGAACATAATTGGAAAATAGTTTTTTTTGGTAATATAACTGGTTCAAAGTCTATTTTTTGATCTAATCTTAATTTGGAAATCGACATTCTGTGACTATCCGTAGCTACAGCAGTAAGATAATTTTTATCTTCAACTTCAGTTTGATGAAAATAAATTCCACTTAAATAATGTCTTGTTTCATCATTTGATACAGAAAATTTACATTTATTAAGCAATTTTAATAGATGTTTAGACTTTATTAAAAATTCATTTTGGTTAAAATTTTCATCTGTAAGTGGAAATTCTGAGGAACTTATACAATTCAAATTAAAAATAGATTTTTCGGACTCTAAATGTAATTTGCTTGTATCTGTTAAAGTTAAATTAATTTTTTTGCCTGGAGAAAATTTTCTTACAATATCATACATAATAGATGAAGTTGTTGTAGTTTTTCCCTCCTCTAAAACTTCTACATTATTAATTTGATGAACAAATATTAAATCTAAATCAGTGGCAGTTACAGTTAATTTAGAGTTTTGAGCCTCTAATAATATATTTGATAATATTGGAAGTGTGCTTCTCTTCTCTATAACACCTTGACAATAACTTAAGGCTTGCTGCAAATCCTGTTGATTTAAATTAAATTTCATCTTAATTATTATTGTATAATATTTGATTTTTGAGTTTATTAATATTATCAACCATATCTAAATCTTTTTCCTTTAATTTTTCAATCGTTTTAACAGAGTGTATGATAGTTGTATGATCTCTATTTGAGAATTCACGCCCAATTTCTGGTAGTGATTTTGAAGTTAAAATTTTTGTTAAATATATAGCTGTTTGTCTTGGTCTTACTAAATATCTAGACCTTCGTGATGATAACATTTCGTTTTTACTAATTTTGAAAAATTTACAAACTATAGTTTGGATCAAATCAATTGTTACTTTGTTCTCAGTTATATTTAATAAATCTTTTAATACTATTTTAGTTTCAGCTAAATTTGGTATTTTTTTATAAATTCTTGAAAAAGATACTATTCGATTAATTGCACCAACTAATTCTCTTATACTTACAGTTATTTCTCCACTAATAAAATCTTTAATTTCTTGAGGTATTTTAAATTGCTCCCCATATAAATGATTCATCTCTTTAATTTTGTTTTCAACAATTTTTTTTCTTAGTTCGTGATCTGGTTTTTGAATATCAACAACTAAACCACCAGAAAATCTAGATTTAATTCTTTCTTGTATTCTGGATAGTTTGTTTGGAGATCTATCTGCTGAAATAATAATTTGAGATCCTTTATCCAGCAAAGCATTGAAAGTATGAAAAAATTCCTCCTGCATTGCTTCTTTACCATTCATAAATTGAATATCGTCTATCAATAAAATGTCAGTACTTCTAAAATATTCTTTAAATTTTACCATATCATTTGACTTAATAGATTTTACGAATTGATACATGAAACGTTCAGCTGAGATAAACATCACTTTATTATTTTTTTTTAATTCTAGTCCAATTGAATTTAAAAGATGAGTTTTACCCATTCCTACACCTCCATAAATATAAAGTGGATTATAATAAGAAATATTTTCTGAAACTTTTAATGAAGCTTCATAAGCTAGCTTATTACTTGATCCAGTTATAAAATTTTCAAATCTTTTATTTGAATCTATACGATTATATTGAAGATATGAATCTTTTATAAAAGATACATTTTCTTCATTTTCTAAAGATTTAAAATTATCTTTTTTTTGAATATTATCAGCATTTTTTTCAATAATTTTAAATTCAATACGTATTATATCTTTTTTGTTATTTTTTATAATCTTTAAAATTTGATCTAAATATCTTGAAGTTATCCAATCACGAATAAATCTAGTTGGTACAGATAATAAGATATAATTATTAAACTCTTCTACAAAATTAATTTTTTTAAGCCAACTTTCATAAATATCCAAACCTAATTTATTTTTCATTTCAACCTGAACTATTTTCCAATCAAGGTTATCTGGTTTAAAATTATTAATGTTTCTATTTGTATAAGAATTATTCATATTATTTGGGGAAAGTTCAGTTAGAACCATAATAAGATTATTGCAACAAATAATTTTAGAAAATAAAAAAAAAATAAAATCTGGGATTGTGTAAATATTCATCTTTTAAATAAAAATTATTTGACAAGAAATTTTTATATGGTCTTTTATAAATAAAATTTATAATTGAATTAAATATATTATTTTATTTACTAAATCTAAATCTAGTATTAAAAAAAATTCGAATGACAGATTTTGTAGACCTTCAAGTTGAATCAAATTAACAACCAGAAGTATTATTTAATTAGATTGATGCTATCTTTCTAGTTAATCTTGAAACGTTTCTAGCAGCGTTTTGTTTTTTAATTATTCCTGTCTTAGCAACCTTCATTAGTTCAGAATTCAACTTAGGTAAGAATTTTAAAGCCTCAGATTTTTTTTTATCTTCAATCAGCAAGTTCATTTTCTTTAAGGCATTCTTATATTTGCTTTTTCTTACTTTATTTACAGCAGTTTGTTTAGATATTCTTCTTATTCGCTTGATTGCAGATTTAATATTAGCCATATGCGCAGGGGTATATATTGAGAATTTATATTGGTCAATTAAATAATTGATTATTTTTGGCAAGTATTACAAAAAAAAGTAGATCTTTTAGAAATAATTTTTTTTTTAATAATCCCTATACATTTAAATCTTTTACAATTTAAACCGTCTCTTTGATAAACTTTAAAATCTTTTTGAAAATTACCTTTTGTTCCAGAAATATTTTTAAAATCTCTTATACTCGATCCTCCTTTAGCAATTGCATTAAAAAGAACTTTTTTTGAGTAAATAACAATTTTTTTACAGTCTTTTTTATTCAATAATCTTGCTTTTTTAGTTGGGTTAATTCTACTTAAGAATAAAATTTCATTTGCATAAATATTTCCAATTCCAGATACAAAACTTTGATCTAATAAAAAACTTTTAATATTTTTTTCTTTATTTTTTAAAAAAAAATAAACATATTTTTGATCAAATTTTGAGTCAAATGGTTCGGGTCCTAAATGATCAAATCTTTTTTTTAATAAATAGCCATCTTTAATTATTTGAAAAAATCCAAATCTTCTTGGATCGTTATAGATAATTTTTAAATCTTTAAAAATTATTTCTACATGATTATGTTTTAACGATAATCTTGGTGAGCTATAAAAACTAGTATTTGTCATAAAATTTTTTTTATCTTTATTAACTAGGTGGATTGTTCCTGACATGCCAAGATGCAACAAACAGTAGCTATTATTAGATAAACACAAAATTAAGTATTTTGAAAATCTTTGAACTTTAATTATTTTTTTATCCTTTAAAAAACTTGTGAAATTTAAAGGAATTGTAAATCTTAAATTTCTATTTCTTACTATTACTTTTTTAACCTTTTTTTGTTTAATTTTTTTATTTAACGACTGTCTTACTATTTCTACTTCTGGTAATTCTGGCATTTAATACTATATTCAATATATAATTTATTTTTATGCAACAATATCTACAAAATAAAAAAGGACTAGTACAAAATGTTTTTAATCAAGTTTATGATCAATATGATTTAATGAATGATTTTATATCATTGGGTATTCATCGATTATGGAAAAAAAATCTAATAAATATGATGAATCCATCGCAAAATCAAAATTTAATTGACGTTGCTTGTGGAACAGGAGATATAGCCAAACTATTTTTGAATTATGTAAATAAAAGATTCCAAATAACTTGTGTTGATCCAAATAAACTTATGGTTAATAAAGGTAAAGAAAAATTAAATAAATTTAAAAATTTAAATTGGATTATTTCAACTGCTGAAAAACTTCCATTAAGTGATAATATGTTTGATTTTTATACAATTAGTTTTGGCCTAAGAAACACCAAAAATTTAAATAAAGTTTTAGCAGAAGCTCATAGAGTATTAAAACCGGGGGGTCGATATCTATGTCTTGAGTTTTCAAAAATACAAAACTCTGATCTAGAGTTTATTTACAAAAATTATTCAAAACTTATTCCTTCTATTGGAAAATTTGTTGTTGGTGACGAAAAACCTTACAAATATCTCATAAAAAGTATTGAAAACTTTGTAAATCAAGATGAATTAATTGATTTAATGAAAAAAAATGGTTTTAAAAAATGTACATATAGAAATTTATCAGGTGGAATAGTTTCTATACATAGCGGGTGGAAAATTTAATGATAAAAAAATTAATTACATTATTCAAACTAGGTAGAAAAGTAGCTAAATCTGATATAATTAATATAACTTCAAAATTTCAAGAACCTCCATTAGCAATAAAACTTTTGTTCAAAATATTATCTTTTTCTTTTTCTCCTAAAAAACAAATTAATATAAATAAAGATGAAGGAGAGCGTTTATCAAGTTCACTCGAGTCAATGGGAACAACTTTCATTAAGCTTGGTCAATTTTTAGCTACAAGACCAGATATTATTGGTGAACAACTTGCAAAAAAACTTGAAAATCTTCAAGATAAACTACCTCCATTTTCATTATATCAAGCAAAAGAAATAATTAAAAATGATTTGGGAAATAATACTTTTAATTCAATAATTAATTTAAGTGAACCAGTGGCAGCAGCATCTATTGCTCAAGTACATAGAGCACAAATAAATGAAAATGGAACCATAAAAGATGTTGCCATAAAAATTTTAAGACCAAACATAAGAAAAATATTTAATGAAGAAATTGATGCAATAATGCTTTTTGCTTTTTTAATTGAATCTTTTGCCAAAAAAACAAAAAGACTTAAATTGGTTGAGGTAGTTTTTTTATTAAAAGAAATAACTAATCTCGAAATGGATCTTAGATTCGAAGCAGCAGCTGCAAATGAATATTCGGAAAATACTAAAAATGATATTGGATTCAAAGTTCCTGAAATTTATTGGAATTTTACAAGTGAAAATGTAATGACACTAGATTGGGTTGATGGTATTTCAATTAGAGAAACTGAAGAACTTCAAAAAAGAAAGTTAAATACAGAAAAAATTGCTGAAGATATAATTCAAAATTTCTTACGACACGCAGTCAGAGATGGTTTTTTTCATGCTGATATGCACCAAGGAAATATCTTTATTGATAATAATGGTCAAATTGTACCTATTGATTTCGGTATCATGGGGAGATTAGATAAAATGAGTAAAAGATTTTTGGCAGAAATTTTATTTGGTTTTATTCAAAGAGATTATAAAAAAGTAGCTGAAGTACACCTGATGGCAGGTTTGGTGCCTAAAGAAGTTCCAATCGATGAGCTGGCACAAGCATTAAGATCAATTGGTGAACCTATTTTTGGACAAACAGTAAAAGATATCTCTGGTGGAAAATTGCTAAAACAATTATTTGATGTAACCGAAAAATTTAATATGCAAACCCAACCTCAACTACTTATGTTACAAAAAACAATGGTTGTAGTTGAAGGAGTAGCTAGAAAATTAAATCCTAATACCAACATTTGGACTACTTCAAAACCTGTTCTTGAAAGTTGGTTAAAAGAAACTAAAGATCCAATGACTACTATAAATGAAACAATCCAAAATACTTCTGAAGTAATTAAAAGATTACCAGAATTTCCAGAAATAATGGATAAAGCTAATCAAGCTCTCACTTATTTAGCAAGTGGACAAATCCCACAAAACTCTAATTCTTATAACGCTTTAAATACAAAAAAATTAGAAATGATTGCCTTTAGAAACCAATCTATTATTGGATTATTAGTTCTTGTAATTTTTAGTCTATTAGTATTTTAATTTTGCCGATGAAAAATTTAACAAACAAAAAAATTCTATTTGTAATTTGTGGTGGAGTTTCAGCATATAAAAGCCTTGAAACAATTAGGTTATTTAAAAAAAATAATGCAGAAATAAAAACTATACTAACTAAAAGTGCAAAAGAATTTGTTACTCCTTTATCTATCACTTCTTTATCACAAGGAAAAGTTTATGATGATCTTTTTAGTGTAGAAAATGAAACTGAAATGGATCACATTGCTCTATCAAGATGGGCAGATGTAATCATCGTAGCACCAATAACTGCAAATACAATTTATAAACTTAGTCAAGGTTCATCTGAAGATTTGGCTTCAACCGTTATACTTGCCTCAAATAAACAAGTATTTTTAGCTCCAGCAATGAATGTTAGAATGTGGGAACATCAATCAACTAAAGATAATTTGAAAACTTTAAAAAATTATGGTTACAAACTTATTGGCCCAGTAATTGGAGATATGGCATGTGGTGAATATGGTGAAGGAAAAATGTCAGATCCTTTAGATATCTTTAATGAAATTAATAATTTTTTATCTGTTCAAATAAAAAACAAAAAAATTAAAGCTCTTGTGACCGCAGGTCCAACAAATGAATATATTGACCCTGTAAGATTTATAACGAATAAATCAAGTGGAAAACAAGGTTATGAAATAGCAAAATCTTTATCCAAAAGAGGTTTTGATACGACATTAATATCTGGACCTACTAATTTAAATATTGATGAAAATATAAATCTAATCAGAGTTGAAACTGCTGAAGAAATGTTTAAGGCTACTCAAAAAAATTTACCCACTGATATAGCTATATTTTCGGCTGCTGTAGCTGATTTTAAAATTGATAAAAAAAATAAAGATAAAATAAAAAAAAGAGAAAATTTAACTATTAATCTAGAAAAAAATGTTGACATATTAAATTATGTTTCAAACCATAATTTTATGAGACCAAAATTAGTTATTGGTTTTGCTGCAGAAACAAATAATTTAGATAAAAATGCATCTTCAAAACTAGCAAATAAAAATTGTGATTGGATTATAGCTAATGATATATCAAAAAAAGATAGCGGTTTTAACTCTGATTATAATGAAGTAACTATTCATTATAAAGATCCCCAAAATAAAAAAGAAAAACTTTCATTTAAAAAAAAGTCAGAAATATCAGAAGAAATTGTAGACAGAATTGTTACTCAAATTAATTAATGGTAAAAGTGCTTATAAAAAGATTAGATCCTGCTGTAAAACTACCTATATATAAAACAAGTGGTGCATCTGGAATGGATCTTATGGCATTCATAAAAAAACCCATAAATATAAAACCAAAAACATCATCTTTAATTCCTACTGGATTAACTGTCGCCTTTTCAAAAAATTATGAAATTCAAATAAGACCTAGATCTGGCTTAGCTGCAAAAAATAATATTAGTGTTTTAAATACACCTGGAACGATTGACAGTGATTATAGAGGAGAAATTAAAGTAATTATTTATAATCATGGAAATAATGACTTTACCATCAATAACGGGGATAGAATTGCGCAAATGATTTTGTCTCCTGTTGTTAAAATGGAATTAGAAGAAACCAGTAATTTACCAGAAACAATTAGAGGAGAAGGTGGTTTTGGTTCAACAGGTAAATGAGTTTAAAGTTAAATAAAACGCAAATCGAAAGATTTTCGCGACAAATTATCTTAAAAAATATAGGTATCTTAGGTCAAAAAAAAATTATTCAATCTAAAGTTCTAATAATTGGTATGGGTGGTTTAGGATGTCCTGTTGCAGAATTTTTAGTAAGAGCTGGTGTAGGTTCTTTAGGAATTGTTGATTATGATAATGTTAATTTATCAAATATACACCGACAAAGTCTTTATGATAATAGTGATCTTAATAAATCCAAAGTTAGTATTGCTAAAAAAAAGTTAAAGAAAATTAATTCAAAAACCAAAGTTATTTGTCATAAAGTTAAATTGAATGAAAATAATTTTAATAAAATAGTTAAAAACTATAACTACATAGTAGATGGATCAGATAATTTTAAAACTAAATTTTTGATTAACGATTTTTGTATAAAATCAAAGAAATTCTTAGTCACTGGAGCAATCAGTAAATTTGATGGACACATTTTTACGTTTAATTTTAAAGATAAAAAAACTCCGTGCCTAAGATGTTTTTTTCAAGAGAATAAAATTTCGGACGATATATTAAATTGTGAATATGAGGGAATTTTAGGAACAGTTGCAGGTATAATTGGCACTATTCAAGCAAATGAAATCTTAAAACAAATTTTAAATATAGGAAAAAATTTAAATGGTTTTATTTTAATTCTAGACTTACTTAATTTAAATTTTAGAAAAGTTAAATTAAGCAAACGAAAAATATGTTTATGCAAATAAATATAAAAAAAATTCTAATAATTTTTCTTTCTTTATTTTTTTTTTCAATAACTGGTGCTGAAGAAATTTTTTTATCCTTAAAAAAAAATAAAGTTAATGTTAGATATGGTCCAAGTTTAGAGTCTCCTATAAAATACATTTATAAAAAAATAAATTTACCTATAAAACAAATAGATAAAAAAGAAAACTGGAGACGAATTATAGATTTAAAAAATAATAGTGGATGGATACATAAATCACAATTAAAACCAATAAATTCTGTTATTCCTCTTAAAGATAAAATTTTATTCAAAAAACCATCATTATTTTCTAAGCCAATTGCTCAAATTAAAAAAGGTAGAATTTTGGTAATAAAAAAATGTGAAAATAATTGGTGTAAAGTCAGATCTGCTAAATTTAATGGTTGGGTTCAAACAGATAATATTTGGGGCTCAATTAAATAAAATATTATTAATTTTTATCTGCCGGCATTCATTATTTTTGTCCATACGGTAATAAAATCTTTAACAAATTTTATTTTGTTATCATCTTGAGCATATACTTCTGCATATGATCTTAAAACCGAATTAGAACCGAAAACTAAATCAACTCTACTAGCTGTAAATTTTGTTTTTTTTGTTTTTCGATCAACGATCTCATATAAATCTTTACCTTTTGGTTTCCACATAAATTTCATATCTGTTAAATTTACAAAATAATCATTTGTTAATGTTCCAATTCTATCAGTAAAAACACCATGTTTAGTTCTACCATGATTTGCATCTAAAACTCTCATTCCACCTATTAGGACCGTCATTTCTTTTGCTGTTAAATTCATTAAAGAAGCTCTATCAAGCATTAACTCCTCTGGACTAACGAGATATTCTTGCTTAACCCAGTTTCTAAATGCATCATGAATTGGTTCTAAAACTTTAAACGAGTCTATATCAGTTTGTTTTTGTATCGCATCACCTCTACCTGATTTAAACGGAACTTTAATCTTTAAACCAGATTTTTTTATAGAGTTTTCTAAACCAAAATTACCAGCCAATACTATTATATCTGCAACACTTGCACCCACAGCCTTAGCCACTTTTTCTAATTTACCAATAACTTTTTTTAATCTAGCTGGCTCATTTCCTTCCCAGTCTTTTTGAGGTGCTAAACGTATTCTAGCACCATTTGTTCCACCTCTCTGATCTGTTCTTCTAAATGTTCTGGCACTATCCCATGCTGTACTAATTAATTCATAATTTTTTAACCCTGTTGCCTTAATTAATTTCTTTGCCTTATCAATTTTAAAATTTTTCTTGCCTGCTGGGACTGGATCTTGCCAAATTAAATCTTCTTTAGGAACATCGGGACCAATATAATTTTTTCTTGGACCAAAATCTCTATGTGTTAATTTAAACCATGCTCTAGCAAAAGTTTTTTCTAAATATTTATGATCTTTATGAAAACGCTCAGCAATTTTTCTGTATGATGGATCCATTTTCATGGCCATATCAGCATCTGTCATTATTGGGTTGTGTTTAATTGTTGTATCTTCTAAATCAACTGGTTTGTCCTCTTCTTTCATATTTATTGGTTCCCACTGATTTGCTCCAGCAGGACTTTTTTTTAATTCCCATTCATAATTTAACAAAAGATTTAAGTAACTATTATCCCACTTATCAGGATGAGTGGTCCAAGCTCCTTCTAATCCACTCGTTACTTGATTGACACCCAAACCACTTCCATCTTTTTTATTCCAGCCAAAACCTTGTTCATGAATATCAGCAGCTTCTGGCTCTGGTCCTAATTTAGAAGCATCTCCATTACCATGTGCCCTACCTACCGTATGACCACCGACTGTTAATGCACAAGTTTCTTCATCATTCATTGCCATACGTCCAAATGTTTCTCTAACATCTTGTGCTGTTCTTAAAGGATCTGGTTTACCATCCACACCTTCTGGGTTAACATAAATTAAACCCATAACAACAGCACCTAAAGGATTTTCTAATGATTTTCTATCGTCTTTATTGCTATATCGTTTGTCTTGTAGCCATTCTTTTTCAGAACCCCAATAAACATCCTTCTCTGGATGCCAAATATCTTCTCTTCCAAATGAAAACCCATACATTTTAAGACCCATAGACTCATATGCCATATTGCCAGCTAGAATCATTAAATCAGCCCAACTTATTCTATTTCCATATTTTTTTTTAATAGGCCAAAGTAATCTTCTTGCTTTATCTAAATTTGTGTTATCAGGCCAAGAATTTAATGGTGAAAATCTATGATTTCCATGTCCACCACCACCTCTACCATCTGCAATTCTATATGTTCCTGCTGAATGCCAAGCCATTCTTACAAATAATCCTCCGTAATGTCCAAGATCCGCAGGCCACCAATCTTGGTTATCGGTCATCAATTTTAATAAATCTTTCTTTACACCTTTAAAATTTAATTTTTTAACTTCTTTTTTATAATCAAATCCCTCACCCATGGGATTTGTCTTAACGTCATGCTGATGTAAAATATCTAAATTAAGATTTTTTGGCCACCATTCAGTGGGTGATTGACTGTTTTTAGTCATACCCCCATGCACAACAGGGCATTTTCCTGAACCATTTTTTCTAATTTCTGAACTCATATCTGCACTTTAAATTTGATAATATAGTTTATAATAATTCTAAAGAAGAAGTCAAGCCAATGATTGTTTTTAGATTAACTGGAATAATTATTTATTTTCAACTTTAACAAGAACTTCGACCGAAGTAATTTTTTTTCCTGGCAAGGACGTATTTATTTTAATTTTTTCTACTTGATTATCGTTTATGTCAATTAATTCTTTAGTAGAGTTATCAAAAAAATGATGATGAATTTTTGTGTTAGTATCAAAATAACTTTTGTCACTATTTATTGAAATTTCTTTTAGGTAACCTTTTTTTTTAAATGCATGTACGGTGTTATAAATAGTAGCTAATGATATTTTTTCATTAAGCTTTTCACTAATTTGTTTTTTTAAGTCATTAATTGTAAAATGAAAAGTTGTAGATCTATTAAAAAGTACTTTACAAAGTTTAAGTCTTTGTTTGGTAGGCCTTAGTCCTGATGATCTTAATTTGTCAATAAATTCGTTGTTTTTTAACATTGTTAATTATAATAATTCTAAACTATATCTATATTATAATTCTTTAAAATCAAGTATTAAGGGGGTTCAATTTTTATGAAAAAAAACTCCTATTCATATGATGAACTTATTAATTGTGGTGAAGGCAAACTATTTGGTCCAGGTA
>CACFTS010000014.1 GCA_902569285.1 uncultured Pelagibacteraceae bacterium
AACTTTTAGCTTTTTGGAAAAATTTTTTAATACTTGGATTAGATTTTTCGTTTTCTATTTTTCTAAATTTTTCTAATAATTCCTTTTGTTCTTTGTTTAAATATACTGGCACTTCTGTTTTTACTTGAACATACAAATCTCCTAAATCACCTCTTTTCATGAAAGGCATTCCCTTACCTTTTAATCTAAATTGTTTCCCATCTTGTGTGCCATCTGGTATTTTAATTTTTGCTTTTTTACCATCAATTGTTGGTATTTCTATAGTTGTTCCAAGTGCCGCATCAGCTATAGAAATTGGAAATTCAAAAAATAAATTTACATCTGATCTTTTAAAAAGTTCATGTGATTTAACATTAATGAATAAATATAGATCACCACTAGTTCCGCCCCTACTTCCGGCTTCACCCTTACCAGCAAGTCTAATTCTTGTTCCATCATCCACACCTCTTGGAATTGTAACAGAAATTTTTTTTGTAGTTTGTTTTTTTCCTTGTCCATTACAATCTGTACATGGATTAGTTATTTCTTCTCCACTACCAGCACATTGAGGGCACGTTTGTTGAACAGTAAAAAAGCCTTGATTTGAACGAACTCTCCCATTTCCTCCACAATAAGTACAACTATCAGGGTTATGACCTGGTTTAGAACCATTACCTTTACAGGTATTGCATTTTTCAGAAGTAGAGAATTGTATATTTTGTTTTTTTCCTAAATATGCTTCTTCTAATGAAATTGATAAATCATATCTTAGGTCAGATCCTCTATTGTTAGAATTTCTCCCTCTAGAACTTCGTTTGCCACCTCCAAAGTCTCCAAAAAAATCTTCGAAAATGTCTGAAAAATCTGAGGTATTAAAACCACCAAAACCTCCTTGTCCGCCACCACCATTTTCAAAAGCTGCATGGCCAAAGTTATCGTAGTTTTCTTTTTTTGATTTATCTGAAAGAACTCCGTAAGCTTCACTAGCTTCCTTAAATTTATCCTCAGCTGTTTTGTTACCAGGATTTTTGTCTGGATGATATTTTACAGCTAGTTTTCTGTAAGCTGATTTTATATCTTGAGGACTTGCACTTTTATTAATACCCAGGACATCATAATAATCTCTTTTAGCCATGTATATAACCTGGACAAATAGATGTCAGTTAAGCGCTTTTTTCTTTATTCTCGTCTTTTACTTCTTCAAAGTCAGCATCAACAACATTATCGTCTTTTTTTCCTTTTTCATCTTTACCATCATCCTTTTTAGATTCTGGTTTTGTACTTTGTTGTGATTTATAAATAGCTTCTCCAAGTTTCATTGAAGCCTGTACTAATGTTTCGGTTTTTTTCTTAATATCTTCAATATCTTCACCTTTTAAAGATTCTTTTAGAGTATTAGATCCATCTTCAATTGCTTTTTTCTCAGCATCTGAAATCTTAGATCCATGTTCTTTAAGATTTTTTTCTGTTGAGTGAATTAAGGTGTCCGCTTGGTTTCTTACATCAACAGACTCTCTTTTCTTTTTATCAGCATCCTTGTTTGCTTCAGCATCTTTAACCATTTTTTCAATTTCTTCATCACTTAATCCACCTGAAGCTTGAATTTGAATTTTTTGTTCTTTACCTGTACCTTTATCTTTAGCAGAAACGTTTACAATACCATTTGCATCTATGTCAAAAGTTACTTCAATTTGTGGTACACCTCTTGGTGCTGGTGCAATACCAATTAATTCAAAGTTACCAAGCAATTTATTGTCGGTTGCCATTTCTCTTTCACCTTGAAGAACCTTAATTGAAACTGCAGGCTGATTATCTTCAGCTGTAGAAAATACTTGGCTTTTTTTTGTAGGTATAGTTGTATTTTTTTCTATAAGTTTAGTAGATACTCCTCCAAGGGTTTCAATACCTAAAGATAGTGGTGTTACATCTAACAAAAGAACATCTTTAACATCTCCTTGTAATACACCCGCTTGAATAGCAGCACCCATCGCAACTACTTCGTCAGGATTAACACTTTTGTTAGGTTCTTTGCCAAAAAAGTTTTTAACTTCAGCCATCACTTTAGGCATTCTAGTCATACCACCAACCATTACCACTTCATCAACATCGCTAGCTGAAATTCCGGCATCTTTTAAAGCAGTTTTGCATGGTGGAATAGTTTTAGTAATTAAATCTTCTACTAAAGCTTCTAGTTTGGCTCTAGTCATTTTTAAATTAATATGTTTAGGACCAGTTTTGTCAGCTGTTATAAATGGTAAATTAATATCAGTTTGTTCTGCAGCAGATAATTCAATTTTTGCTTTTTCAGCAGCTTCCTTTAATCTTTGTAGAGCTAATTTATCTGATTTTAAATCTATTCCACTATCCTTTTTAAATTCTGCAATTAAGTATTCTACAATTGTGTTGTCAAAATCTTCTCCACCTAAAAATGTGTCACCATTTGTAGATTTAACTTCGAAAACACCATCCCCTAATTCAAGAATAGAAACATCAAAGGTTCCTCCTCCTAAATCATATACAGCAATTTTTTTATTTTGTTTTTTGTCTAAACCATAAGCTAATGAAGCTGCAGTTGGTTCATTAATAATTCTTAAAACTTCTAAGCCAGCAATTTTTCCAGCGTCTTTAGTAGCCTGTCTTTGAGCGTCATTAAAATATGCTGGAACTGTAATTACAGCTTTTGTTACTGCTTGCCCAAGATATTTTTCTGCAGTTTCTTTCATTTTTTGAAGTATGAAAGCTGAAATTTGTGAGGGTGAATATTTTTCTCCTTTAGTTTCAATCCAAGCATCTCCTTTTTCAGAATTTACAATTTTAAAAGGAGCTGATTCAATATCTTTTTTGACTGTTGAATCTTCAAAATTTCTTCCAATTAATCTTTTTACTGCAAAGATTGTATTTTCAGGGTTAGTTACAGCTTGTCTTTTAGCAGGTTGTCCAATTAGCTTTTCTTTTTCATCTGTAAAAGCAACGACTGATGGAGTAGTTCTCGCTCCTTCAGCATTTTCTAAAACTTTCGCTTGGCTACCTTCCATTATAGCAACACAAGAGTTAGTTGTTCCTAAATCTATTCCAATTATTTTACTCATATCTATTTCTCTCCCTTCATATAGGGGTTAAATTTAATTCTACAAGTTGATACAGACATTATTTCTTTTCTAAATTTTCTTTGTTTTTTTCATCTTTTTTTGCTTTATTTTCAGTTTTTTTTGCTACCCCTACCAATGATGGTCTTAATAATCTATCTTTAATAGTAAATCCTTTTTGAATTTCTTGAATAATAGTTCCTGGTTCTTTTAGATCATCTTCTATTTCTATCATTGCTTGATGGAGATTGGGGTCTAATTTTTTATTTAAGCTTTCTATTGGCTTAATATTGTTTTTTGTGAAGATAGAAATTAGATCTTTATTAATTATATCAAAATGTTCGAGTGTTTTATTTAGAGCTTTAGAATTTTTTAAAGATTCATCATTTAGTAAAATTTGTTTTGATCTTTCAAGATTATCTATTAGATTTAATGCTTCTTTGGCAAAAGTGAACCCTCCATATTCATAAGCATCTTCTTTTTCTTTTTCGAACCTTCTTCTTTGGTTTTCCATTTCAGCAAATGTTCTTGCAACTTTATCTTCTAACTCTAAAATTTTTTCTTCTAAACTTTTTTCTTCTGTTTGTTTTTGATTTTCTTTTTCAGAATTATTAGGTAATTCTGACTCTAGATTTTGATTTTTTTCATCAGATGAATTTTTTATATTAGTTTGGTTTTGGTCTTTCTCCATAAGCTCTTATATGGTAAGAAAAAATTAAATTTCTAGATGTTAAAAAAAAAAATTAATAAGCTGTTAATAGGCACCAATAATAAAGGAAAATTAAGAGAAATTAAGGATTTACTTCCAAAATATATTAAAACATTCTCTACTTTAGATTTTAAAATAAATAGTCCAAGAGAAAGTGGAAAAACATTTAAAGATAATTCTTTAATAAAATCTAAATATTTTTCTAAAAAAACCAATTTAATGTGTCTAGCAGATGACTCTGGATTAGAAATTGACATTTTAAATAAAAGACCTGGAATATATTCAGCCAGATGGGGTGGGAGAAACTCTGATTTTGGTAAGGCAATTAAAAAAGTTTATCGAGAATTAAATAAAAAAAATAAAGATTGGAAAAAAAGAAAAATTAAAGCACAATTTGTTTGTGCACTTTCTATTTGTTATTTAAATAAAAAGATAGCTTGTGTGATAGGAAGTGTTGAGGGAAGTATTTCAGAAAAACCTAAAGGCAAAAATGGATTTGGATATGATCCAATATTTATACCTAAAAATAAAAATAAAACTTTTGGGGAAATGAGACCATCTCAAAAATATAAATTAGACCATAGATACAAAGCTTTTAAAAAGATTAAAAAATTTCTTTAATCTTACCTTCATCAACTTTATAAAAATTTAATCTATGATTAATTTTATTATTTTCGACATCAAAAATTCCTATTTTTCCTTTAAATGAATTTTTTTTCTTAAAAACATCACTTATGTTTGAAAGATCAGTTTGTAATGATAAGTAATATATTAATCCTAATAAATCATAACTTAACAAACTTAGGTGATTAGGTTTTATATTATATTCTTTCTCAAACTTTTCATTGAAACTTTCTAAATTTTTTTTATTTATTGAGGGATAATATAATGGTTGGATATTTTTTTCCTTTAGTAAACTTTCGTCAAACCATTGGTTAAATGTAATAAAATACTTATTCTTAGGTGATACATCTGTATATAAAAGTGATGTAATTACACTTTTAAGGCTTTCATCAAAATCAGAGATAATGACTGAGTCAAATTTTACATTTCCAATAGTATATCTTTTTTTAAGTTTTTCTAATTGCTTTTCTTTATCTGGTAGGTCTGAATTTTCAACTCTATATATTTCATCTGCTAAATTTTGTTTTCGGATTTTATAGTTTGTTATTTCTTCAATTTGTTTAGTGAGTTTTGTTGGCTCGATATCATATATGTAATGCTTATAAATTTTAACTTTAGAATCTCTTATCGCTTTTTTTATTTCATCTTTATAATCAACGTCTGGTGTTAGAAAAATAGTTTTTTTTAATTCATTTAATTCTAAAAATTTTTTGATTGTATTTAATTGTGATGATGAGTTTACACCACTACTAATTATATTTTTAGGAAGATCTTTTGTTTTATTTGTTAATGATAAAAAGATCACATTTTGAATCTCATCTAAATAAATTAAACTTTTGAAAAAAATAGGACCTATAAAAATTTTAACACCTTCATTTTTTAATTGTGTTGCTGACTGTAAAGTTTTATTTGGATCTAGATTTGTGTCTCTCGGATAAATTTCAATTTTATCTGTACCTAAATCATTTAAAGCCATTCTAGTTGATTTAATTATTAATTGTCCTAATTCTTTATATTCACCAGACAAAGGTACAAGAAGACCAATCTTAATTTTTTCATTGTTCGCAAAAGTATGCGGATAGGTAAAGAAATAAATTGTTATGGTTATTAGAATAATTTTAAAAAATTTGTACATTTTAGTGATATTATATTATTTCAATAACAAATATGATTGTAAATTCAAAACGTATAAATAAAGAAATAAAAAAAAACCTTTATATAGTATCTACACCAATAGGAAACTTAAATGATATAAGTTTAAGAGCAATCGATACTCTTAAAAAATCAGATTATATTCTTTGTGAGGATACAAGAGTTTCAAAAAATTTATTGGATAAATATAAAATTAAATCTAAATTAATTTCAAATCACAAATTTAATGAAAAGAAAAATTTATCTAAAATAATTGCATTAATAAAACAAGGATTATTTGTATCTTTAATATCAGATGCAGGTACCCCAAGTATTTCTGATCCAGGTGCTATATTAATTAGAGAATGTATAAAAAATAATATACAAATTATATCTTTGCCAGGACCTTCTGCGGTAATATCTGCCATATCAATTAGTGGGTTTTCTGAAAAATTTTTCTTTTACGGTTTTTTTCCAGAAAAAAATAAAATTCTTTTAGAAGATTTGGGAGTTTTATCTAAATTAAATAGTTCTATAGTTTTTTTTATTTCTCCAAGAAAAATAAATAAAATTATTCCATTTATTAAGAAAAATTTTAAAGGAAGGAAAATTCTTATTTGTAGAGAAATGACTAAATTTTATGAAGAATTTGTAAGAGCTGAAGTTGAGGAATTAGAATTATTTAAGAATAATTTAAAAGGAGAGTTGACAATTGTTATATCAGAAAAAAAAGATGATAAAAAAACTTCACATATTTTGAGTGAATCAGATAAAAGAATTATTAAGAATATGATTAATAAATTAAGTATTAAAGAGATTTCAAATCTTATCCATCAAAATAACAAGATTTCAAAAAAAATTATTTATAATTACTGTTTAAAGATAAAAAATGAAAACTAAATTTATAATTATTTTTTTTGTTGGTTTAATTTTAAATGGATGTATTGGAGTTTCGTCAACAGGAATTTTCGGAACAGGTGTAAGTGTAGCAATTGATCCAAGATCTTTAGGAACTCAAATAGATGACTCTATAATGCAAAAAAATTTATCTTCAAGAATTCTTATTATAAACAAAAATTATTTTTTATCTGTTAAATCAAAAGTTTTAGATGGTAGAATATTTTTAACAGGTAAAGTTGATGATCCTGAAGAAAAACTAAAATTAACAAAATTGGCCTGGGAAACTGAAGGAGTAAGATCTGTTAGAAATGACATTAAAATTAAAGAGAAATTTAATTTTAAACAATCTGCCAAAGACATTTTGATTACTTCTCAGTTAAAAACGGCTTTAATTTTAAATAAGAATATCAAGGCTACAAATTATCAAATAGATACCTATAAAAAAAAAATTTATATTTATGGAATAGCATTAACCAAGGATGAAAAAGATTTAGTTATAAATGAAGCAAAGGAAATTTTAGATGTAGATGACGTGATTGCTAGCATTTTGTTAGTTAAAAATTTACGTATTCAAAAAAATTAATTTATTTTTTATATTTTATTATGTCAGCTGAATAAGCTGCAATAGATGCTAAATTTAAAATTTCAGATGTGGATGATCTGAGAGGTGCTATTTCTATTGGTAGTCCTAAACCAATTAGTAATGGCCCAATTACTTTTGCTCTACTTACAGATTTTATCATTTTATACGAAATAGCTGCGCTATGTTGACTTGGCATTATTAAAACATTTGAATTTCCCACAATTTCAGAAAATGGATAAAGTTCTTTGTATATTTCTTCTAGGGCAACGTCTGGCTGCATTTCACCATCAAATTTGAAATCAACTTTTTTTTTCTTTAAAATTTCAACCGCATCACTTATTCTTTTGGTTCTATCTGTAACTGGTTGACCAAAAGTTGAATGAGATAAAAAAGCAACTTTAGGATCAAAGCCAAAAAGTCTTACAACTCTTGCTGTCGATATTGCCATATCTACTAATTGATTTGCATCTGGATATTCTATAACCGAAGTATCACATATAAATATTGTTTTACCTCTGTTTACGACTAAATTTAATCCAAACATAATTTCACCAGGTCTTGGATCAACAACTTTAACAACTTTTTCAAGTGAAGAAGAATATCTTCTAGTATTTCCCGTAACCATTGCGTCTGCATCATTACAAGCAACCATACATGAGGCCCAAACTACTCTATCATTTCTAATAAGTCTGTCACAATCCCTTTCAAGCATACCTTGTTTTCTTTGAAGTTTTTTAAAAAGATATTGAACATATTTTTTTCTTTTTATGGTATCTTTGGAGTTTATAATCTCAATATCAAAATTTTCATTGTAACCAATTTTTTTTATTTGTTCTTTAATTTTTTCTTCTTTACCAATTAAAATTGGTACACCTAATTTTGAATTTTTGAAAGCTATTGCAGCTTTAAGCATATTTTCATCTTCACCATCAGCAAAAACAACTTTTTTTGTTTTTTTCTTTATATGCGAGTTTATTCCTTGCATAATTGTTACTGTTGGGTCCAATCTTTGTTTAAGATTTTCTTTATAAGACTCAAAATTATCTATTTTAATTCTAGCTACACCTGTTTTCATAGCGGCTTTAGCTACTGCTGCTGGGATGACACTTATTAATCTAGGATCAAATGTAGAAGGTATAATATACTCTTTACCATAATATGGTCTTTCTCCTCCCATAGCTGCCACAACTTCATCTGGTACATATTCTTTGGCAAGATTTGCTATTGCATACGCTGCAGCAATTTTCATTTCTTCATTTATAGTTTTGGATCTAACATCTAAAGCACCTCTAAAAATGTATGGAAAACCAATTAAGTTATTTACTTGATTAGGATAATCTGATCTTCCAGTTGCAATTATTGCATCATCTCTTACTTCTTCAATTTCTTCTGGAGTAATTTCGGGATCAGGATTTGCACAAGCAAATATTATTGGATTTTTTGCCATTTTTTTTACCATATCTTTTGTTAAAACACCTTTTGAAGATAAACCTAAAAATACGTCTGCATTTTTAATAGCATCATCTAGTGTGCGATCTTTAGTTTCGATTGCATGGTCTGATTTCCATTGGTTTAAATTTTCTCTACCTTGATAAAGAACTCCCTTTCTATCAATCATAGTTATATTTTTTTTAGGTACTCCGGTTTTTTTGAATAAGTTTGTACAAGCCATTGCTGAGGCGCCTGCGCCGTTTACAACTATTTTAATTTTATCAATAGATTTTTTGCTAATATCTAATGCATTGATTAATGCAGCTGTAGTTATGATAGCAGTTCCATGTTGATCATCATGAAAAACTGGAATGTCTAAAATTTCTTTGAGTTTTTCCTCAATAATAAAACAATCTGGTGCAGCAATATCTTCAAGATTTATACCACCAAAACTAGGTGCAAAATTTTTTATACTGTTTATAATTTCATTTGGTTCTGAGGAGTTGATTTCAAGATCTATAGAGTCTATATCTGCAAATCTTTTAAATAAAACAGCTTTTCCTTCCATTACTGGTTTTGAGGCTAAAGCACCTAAATTTCCCATACCAAGAATTGCAGAGCCATTACTTATAACAGCAACAAGATTTCCTTTACTTGTATAATCAAATACAGACTCTGGGTTTTCACTTATAGCTCGTACAGGTGCAGCCACACCAGGTGAATAAGCTAAAGCAAGATCTCTTTTTGTAGTCATATTTTTTGAGGATGAAATTTCAATCTTCCCTGGTTTTTTATGACTGTGAAATTCTAAAGCTTCTTTGTCAGTGTAATGATCAATTTTTGTTTTTTTCATTTATGTTAATTAGGTGTACAAATGGGGTAAAATTAAGACTAATATGATTTATGAATTTAGTTAAGTCAACAGGGACTTTTGGTTTTTATACTATAATTAGTAGATTACTAGGTTATTTAAGAGATGTTTTAATTGCGATTTTTCTTGGAACAAGTTTTTTAGCTGATGCATTTTTTGTAGCCTTTAGAATACCAAACACTTTTAGAAGATTATTTGCTGAAGGAACTTTTAATGCAGCTTTTGTTCCAAGTTACACATCAGAACTAGTAAAAAGTAAATCTAAATCAAAAATATTTGTTAATGAAATTTTTAATTTATTATTTTTAGGTTTATTTTTTTTGGTTTTGATTATTGAAATTTTTATGCCTGCTTTTGTTAGTTTGATAGCACCAGGTTTTGTCAAAAATACTGAAAAAATTGAGCTTGTTATAAATTTAACTAGAATAACTTTTCCATTCTTAATATTTGTAAGTTTATCATCTTTTTTTGCAGCAATATTAAATTCTCATAATAAGTTTGCGGTAGCTTCAGCAGCACCAATTATTTTAAATTTAGTTTTAATAGGAATTTTATTTTTTGGAAATTATTTAAATGATGAGCTAATTTATTATCTCTCATATGGAGTATCTATAGCTGGCTTATTACAATTAATTTTTTTATATAAATTTGTTAAAAAATTTTATGTTATTAAATTTAATTTTAAATTCAAAATCAACAATAAAGTAAAATTTTTTTTTAAAAAACTTTTACCTAGCATTTTTTCTTCAGGGGTTACTCAAATAAATATATTAGTTGGCACTATTATTGCTTCGTTTCAAGCAAGTGCAGTATCTTATTTGTATTATGCTGATAGAATTTACCAAATAAATTTGGCAATTGCTGGAATTGCAATAGGTGTAGTTATTTTACCTCAACTTTCTAAACACATTTATTTAAAAAGAAAAAATAAGATTTTACAAATTCAAAACAAAGCACTGGAATTGAGTATGTTTTTAAGTTTGCCAGCATCTGTAGCATTATCTATTGGATCTGAAGAAATTATTTCTGCGTTATTTGGGTATGGTTCTTTCACTGAGGAGGCGGTAACAAATTCTGCAAAAGCACTTTATTATTTTGGTTTAGGTCTACCAGCTTTTGCATTGATTAAAGTTTTTTCAACTTTTTTCTTTGCAAATCATGATACAAAAACTCCATTTTATATTTCTTTAATTTCTGTAATTTTAAATATTCTTATAAGTATTTATTATTTTAAAAGTATTGGTTTTATAATTATTCCTATAGCCACAACTATTTCATCATGGTTTAATTCAATATTATTATTTATTTTTTTAAAAAATAAAGATTTATTTCAATTTAATAAAATATTTTTTATAAGATTTACAAAGATAATTTTTGTATCAATGATGATGGGTATATTTTTTAGATACTTAATTTTAATTTTTGAAAATCAACTAGTTTATGATTATTATTTAAAGTCATTTTATTTAATACTGTCCGTTTTTTTAGGCTTTGTATTTTATCTTATAATGTCATTGTTTATCAAAGCTTTTAAATATGAGGATATTAAACTAAAGTATTAAATTATGGAAAAAAAAATTTTTTCAGGTGTTCAACCAACCGGTAATCTTCATTTAGGAAATTATTTAGGAGCAATTAAAAATTTTGTTAAACTAAATAATAATAAAGAAAATAAGTGTGTTTTTTGTGTGGTAGATCTTCATGCGATAACTGTAAGTCAAGATCCAAAAGAATTAAAAAACAATATACGTGAAACAGTAGCAACTTTTATTGCTAGTGGAATTGATCCAAAAAAAAGTATTATTTTTAATCAATCACAAGTTAGTGCACATTCAGAAGCTGCGTGGATATTAAGTTGTATAGCCAGAATGGGCTGGTTAAATAGAATGACTCAGTTTAAAGAAAAAGCTGGAAAGGATAAAGAAAAAGCAAGCATTGGACTTTATTCTTATCCTATTTTGATGGCTGCAGATATATTATTATATGATTCAACTCATGTTCCTGTAGGTGATGATCAAAAACAGCATTTAGAACTTTGTAGAGATATAGCACAAAAATTTAATAATGATTTTAAAGTTGATGATTTTTTTAAAGTACCAGAACCTTTAATTCAAAAAGAATTTTCAAGAATAATGAGTCTTAAAGATGGCTTAAAAAAAATGAGTAAGTCAGAATTATCAGATTTAAGTCGTATAAATTTAACTGACGACAAAGATCAAATTATAAATAAAATAAAAAAAGCAAAAACTGATCCTTTACCTTTACCAACAACTATTGATGATCTTGATAAAAGACCTGAAGCTAAAAATTTGATTGGTATTTATGCAAGTTTAACTGACTCAACTTTAGAAAAATCTATTAAAGAATTTTCTGGAAAAAATTTTTTAGAATTTAAGGAAAATTTATCACAAGTTCTGGTTGATAAAATTATTCCTATAACAGTTGAAATTAAAAAATTATTAAATGAAAAAAAATATCTTGATACAATACTTTTAGAAGGTTCTAAAAAAGCAGATAAAATAGCATCTGAAAAGGTGAAAAAAATTCACGAAATAGTTGGTTTTTAGAATATTTTTATTAACAAGTTCCAATTTTATAATTTATGACTATATATAAAATATATGTTTGTTCAGACCGAAATAACACCAAATCCAAATTCATTAAAGTTTTTACCTGGGAAGGTTGTTTCTAATCAAGGGTCTTTTGAAGTAACAAAAAAAGATGAAACCAATAATGAATTAATTAGAAACTTATTATCTGTTAATGGAGTTGAAGGTATTTTCTTAGGAAGAGATTTTATATCGATTAATAAAAATGATAAGATTTCATGGGATGAAATTAAGCATATTGTAATTTCATTAATAAATGATTTTTATTTAAAGGGAAAAGAATGTGTTATTGAAAAAAATTTAAATGAAGATACAGAAAATTTAAAAGAAATAGAAAAAAAAATTGTTAAAATATTAGATCAAAAAATAAGACCTGCCGTTGCTAAAGATGGTGGGGATATTAAATTCAGAGAGTTTAAAGATGGTGTTGTAAAAGTGCAATTGCAAGGTAGTTGTTCCGGATGTCCAAGTTCAACAATGACTTTAAAACAAGGAGTACAAAATCTTTTATGTCACTATATTCCTGAGGTTAAGGAAGTAGAAGCAGTTTCAAATGATCAATAAAAAATTATATAATTTCCAATTTAAGTTTTTAAAATTTTTGAAGAAAAAAAATTTTGGTACATTTCCAAAGATTTTTCTAAGCTCTTTATGTGTTGTTTTTTTATTTTATTTAATGCCAATGATAATTGATTATTCAAAAAATAAATCTTTAGAATATAGAAATAATTCAAAAACAGTCTTAGCATATACTTTAAAAAATGATGGAAAAAATTTAGAAGAAAGCAGAGGAGATCTAAATGAAAATGATTTATTAATAGATATTTTTAGTTTAAATGATTTAGAAACTGATACTGTTAGGTTAAATGCCTCTACTATTAAACAGTTATTTGAGGATACAAATTATTCTTTAAAGGAAGTTCGAAAAAAAAAATTAGTTAAACCAGTAGCTTTAACATTGCTTCCTGCAGAAATAAAAATGATTGAAAACACTAAACAAAGAAAAGATTTTTTTATTCAAATTATTTTACCATTAATTTTACAGGAAAATAACAATATTAAATTAGATAGAAAGAGACTTTTTAACATTATAAATAAAAGTAATAATACTGATTTAGAAAAAAAATGGCTTAAAAAAAAATATAAACAGTATGGAGCATCATCAGGAGATTTATCAACTTTAAAAATTAGAATGGATGAAATCCCAGTTTCACTTGCAATTGCTCAAGCAGCAAAAGAAACTGGCTGGGGTACATCTAGATTTGCTCAGGAAGGTAATGCATTATTTGGACAGTGGACTTGGTCTGGTGAAGGTTTAAAACCAAAAGATGCAGATAAAAATCAAGGTCATAAGGTTATGAAATTTAATGTGTTACAAGCTTCTGTAAGAGCTTATCAACGAAATTTAAACACACATTCTTCATATAAAAATTTGAGAAAAGCTAGGGCTGAATTGAGAGATAGAGGAAAGCCATTAGACAGTTTAGTTCTTGTTAAATATTTGAATGAATATGCTGAAACTGGTGAGAAATATATTGAAGTCTTAAGTCAGATTATAAAACAAAATAATTTAAAAGATTTTGATGATGCAAAGCTTTTACCATCAAGCATTGAACTTGAAAGTTTAATTTAATCTTTTTGAATGGTAAATTGAACTCCAAACCATCTCCATTTTCCATTATCATTTAAAGAACAATTAATTCTTCCTCTTCTTGGTATAAATTTTTCATCAAAATTAATTATTAAAGTTTGTTGCTGAAATTTTAAATTTGATTTTTTCCAATTTCCTCCGTCATTCGAATAACAATTGATATTGTTTATATTTTTTTGTTCTTTAAAAAATTCAACAATTAATTTTGGAGGGTTGTTTGAGTTATTAATTTTTTTCTCCTCGGGTTTTAAATTTTTATATTCTAATGGTTTGTAGTTAATTAAAGATTTGAATCTTTTAAGGTCACCATATTTTTCATTAATTGGAAATCTTGGTAATTCAAATTTATCTTTATTTATATCAATAACACCAGAATGTTGACCAAAAGCAACTTTGAAATTTTTAGAAATATAATCTTTCATATATTTAGAATACTCACCAAAAGGATATGAAAAAATTTCTGGTATATATCCAAATTTATTTTTAAAAATTTTAGTTGCAGTTTCAATATCTTTTACAAATTCTGAATTATTCATATCAATTAAGTATTTATGAGTATGGGAATGATGCCCAATAATTGCAAAGTTGGATTCTTCTATTTCTTTAATTTCATCCCAATTCATATAACCATTTTTACCAATAGGTTCTGTGGATATAAAAAGAATAAATGGAATTTTATTTTTCTTTAAATAGGGCCAAGCCTCAGTATAAAATGATTTAAAACCATCATCTATGGTAATCAAAATTTCTTTTTTATTTTTCTTTTTATCAAATTCATCTATAAAAAACTTTGGATTATAAAATTTATAATTAAGATTTTTTATGATTTCCATTTGTTCTTTAAAAACATTCATTTTGATATTTGTAGATGGATATTTATTTTCATTAAAGCGGTGGTACATTAAAGACAAAATACCACTATCATTTGAATAATATTTGCTATTATTTTCTTCTGAAATAGAATTAGTTAAAAAACAAATTTGTAAAATGAGCAAACTTATAATTGATGCAGCTAAAGATAAAATTTTTTTAATGATCATTAATAATGATATTAATTATAATATTACACATGAAAATACCAAATTTAATTACGAAAAATTAACTATACTTATCAATGAGTTTTTAAATTCAAGAAATTTGAATTTAAAAAAAGTTTCGCAAATTTATGTTAACAGAGGTCCCGGTAGCTTTGCAGGAATAAGAAATTCTCTTTCAATTGTAAAAGCTATTCATTTTTCTAATAAAACAGATTATTATTGTTTTAGTTTTGATGATTTTGATGATTTAAATGATATTAAATATGAAAATATACCTCAACTATGTGAAAAATTTAAAGTTAAAAAAAATTTGATTAATCCTATTTATTTGAGTTAAAATTGATTATGTCAGAAACAATAGAACAAAAATGTTTGTCTAAAGGTGTTAAGCTCACAGATCAGAGACGTATTATTGCTAAAATAATGTCAGAGTCTAATGATCATCCAGATGTAGATGAACTTTATAAAAGAGTATCTAAAGTTGACTCAAAAATTAGTATTGCAACTGTTTATAGAACTGTAAAACTTTTTGAGGAGTCTGGAATATTAGCCAAACATGAGTTTAAAGGTGGTAAGGCAAGATATGAGGAATTAAATGAAGGTCATCACGATCATTTAATTGATGTTAAAACTGGTGAGATAATTGAATTTGTTGATGATGAAATTGAAAAGCTTCAAAAAAAAGTCGCAGAAAAATATGGATATAATTTAGTTGATCATAAATTAGAATTATATGGAGTTAAAAAAAAATAAAATGGAACCACAAATTATTAAACCATTTGGTCCATCAATAGCAAAAATAACAATTCCGGAGGAAAGTGTTAAAGAAATGAATTTATTTGTAGATGAAATGATTAAAGATAAAGATAAACTAGAAAAGTTTAACGAAGGTTCAAGACTTGCTGGAAATGTTTATCAAGAGTTTTTAATGGATGTGGATTTTATGAAAAAAATTAAATGGGGAGAATTTTTAGGATCAGCATGCAATAAGTGGGTTCAAAAAGAAAAAGATATGAAATTGAAAAATTTCCAAATTATTAAGTCATGGATAGTAAGACAATTTAAAAATGAATATAATCCTGTCCATTTCCATAGTGGACATATCTCAGGCGTTGGTTATTTAAAAGTTCCGAAACAGATGGGTGAAACTTATCAAAAAAATAAAAATATTAACTATAATGGTAAGCTGATATTAATTGATGGATCAAAAAAACTATTTTCAAAACCAACTTTTACTATTAGTCCCAAGGTTGGAGATTTTTATATGTTTCCTAGTTACATGATGCACACAGTATATCCATTTTCAGGGACTGATGAAGAAAGGAGATCAGTTTCTTTTAATGCAAAAATTGATGAACAGGCTGCTGCTTTGTAAATGAATAGTAAAAAAATTTTTATAAAAACTTTTGGCTGTCAAATGAATGAGTATGACTCTAACAGATTGTATGACACAGTAAAAAAAATTGGTTATGAAAAAACCCAAAATTATGAAGATGCTAACTGCTATTTATTAAACACATGTCATATTAGGGATAAGGCAAAAGAAAAAGTTTATCATGAAATTGGTAGAGTAAAAAAGATATTTAGATCTAAACAAAAACCGTTGGTTATTATTGCAGGATGTGTTGCTCAAGCAGAAAATCAAGAAATGCTTAAAAGAGAACCTTATATTGATTTAGTGATCGGTCCTCAATCTTATCATAAAATTAATGACACAATCTTAAATCATATTGAGAAAAGGAAAAAAATCGAAGAAACAGAATTTGATGCAGTTTCAAAATTTCAATATTTGAGTAAAATTAAAAATGAATCAGGAAAAGTTTCGTCATTTTTAACAATTCAAGAAGGTTGTGATAAATTCTGTCATTTCTGTGTAGTTCCATACACTCGAGGTCCAGAATATTCCAGACCATTTAATCAAATTATAGATGAAGCAAAATATTTAGCTGATAATGGCACAAAAGAAATAATCTTACTTGGTCAAAATGTAAATGCTTATGATAATGAAGGTTATAAATTATCAAATTTAATAATGGAGATCGAAAAATTAACTCAAATAAAAAGAATTAGATACACAACATCACATCCAAAAGATATGACAGATGATTTAATTGAAGTTTATGGTGTGTCTAAAAAATTAATGCCACTAGTTCATTTACCTGTACAAAGTGGATCAGACAAAGTTTTAAAATTGATGAATAGAAAGCATGTTATTAAAGATTATTTAAAAATTTATGAAAGATTAAAAAAAATAAATTCAACAGTTGAATTTTCAAGTGATTTTATAATTGCTTACCCTGGGGAAGATAAAAATGCTTTTGAATCAACATTGAATTTAATTAAAAAAATTAAATTTATAAACTCATTTTCTTTTATATTTAGTCCAAGGCCTGGTACAGTTGCTTCAAATTTGAAATTGATTGAAAGAAAAGTCTCATTAGAGAGACTAGAGCTAGTACAAAAAGAATTATTTAATTATCAATTAGAAAAGAATAGATCTCTAAAAAATAAAGTTATTAATGTTTTAGTAGAAAATAAAACTAAAAAAAGTATTAAGTTTTTTGGTAGATCTGAGTATATGACTCCAGTAATATTTGATGGTAATGATGAAGATGTGGGAAAAATTATTAAGGTGAAAATAACTAATAGCAATCAGAATACTCTTTTTGGTGAGAGAGTAGAAAAATTAAATCTTAGAGTAGCATAAATTTGAGTAATACAATTAAAAAAAACTTACAAACATCTTTAAAATTTGTTTATTCAGAAAACAATACATTGAGCGTTATTTTTCACGATAACAATATATTAATGGGAGTTGTTGGAGAATTTAATAAAAATTTAAAAGAATTAGAGAGGATTACCGAAACCAAGATATATTCAAGAGGAAATTCTGTACTTGTAAAAAGCGATCCTAAAAAAAATGATTTAGTTAAGAATGCTATTCAATTTCTAACTAACCAATTTTTAAATAATGGAACTATTGAAAAAAAAGATATAATTTCTTCAGTAAATAAATTTATGATAGATGAAAAATTAAAAAAATCAGAAAAAAATATAGAATATATTATTAAGACACCAAAAAAGTCAGTTATACCAAGATCTGAAAAACAAAAAAATTATGTTAGAGCACTTAAAGAAAGTGAAATAATAATTTCAGCTGGACCTGCGGGTACAGGAAAAACATTCTTAGCTGTTGCTGTAGCTCTTACAATGCTTTTGGATAAAAAAATAGAAAGAATTATTTTATCAAGACCAGCAGTTGAAGCCGGCGAAAGGCTAGGATTTTTACCAGGAGATATGAGGGAAAAAGTAGATCCTTATCTAAGGCCTTTATATGATTCTCTTTATGACTTATTGGATTTTGAAAAAATTCAAAAAAAAATCGAAGTAGGTGATATAGAAATAGCACCATTAGCTTTTATGAGAGGGAGAACACTAAAAAATTCTTTTGCTATTCTTGATGAAGCTCAAAATGCAACAGATACTCAAATAAAAATGTTTTTAACAAGGATTGGTGAAAATTCAAAGATAGTAATAAATGGCGATCCTTCTCAGATTGATTTGCCAAATAAATCTTTATCAGGACTTAATCGATCTAAAAATTTGCTTGGGCATTTAAAAGAAATTTCTGTTGTTGATTTTGATCATACTGATGTTGTTAGACATCCTTTAGTTTCAAAAATTGTTAAAGCATATTCTGATCAAAAGACTGATTAATGATTAAAGCCAATGTAATTTTGGATCATTATAAATGGAAGAGTAAAATCAAAAATCCAAATAATTATTTTAAAAAAAAACTTGATAAATTAAATAAAATTAAATTTTTTAAAAAAAAAAATTATGAATTT
>CACFTS010000015.1 GCA_902569285.1 uncultured Pelagibacteraceae bacterium
TATTTTGCTTTTCATTAATTTAACCAGATACAGTTAATGATTTTCTTCCTCTTGCTCGTCTTCTAGCTAAAAGCTTTTTTCCACCTTTAGTTTTCATTTTTGATCTAAAACCATGTTTTCTAGCTCTTTTGATTTTCGATGGTTGGTATGTTCTTTTCATAAAAGTGGTTAAATTTTTATTAAATTTCGCCCTTTATAGTAATTAAATATATAAATAGCAAATAGAAGATTTTATAAATACGATAACAATTAATGGAAAAAGCTAAAAAAATTAAATTATTTATAGGCTTATTTTACTCAATTTCAGTCATAGTATTTTTATATTTGTTTTTTTCAAAATTTTCTCTTCAAGAAGTTAGTAGTTATGACTTTATAAGAAATAACAGAAATTATTTTTTTGAATTAAGAGAATCTAATTTATTTATATTAGCAACTTTATTTATCTTGTTTACAATTATTTGGGTTTTGGCAGCTGGATTTGGTTCTCCCATTGGAATTTTTAGTGGTTTTATTTTTGGTCAGTGGTTTGGAGCGCTATTTGCAGTTTTAGGATTATCAGTAGGTGCAACTCTGCTTTATCTTTTTGCAAATTATTTTTTAAAAGATTTTATTAAAAAAAAATTTTTAGATAAATATAAAAACTTAGAAGTAAAATTTAAAAAATCTGAATTTATTTATTTATTAATCTATAGGTTTGTTGGAGGAATACCTTTTGGTATAGCAAATGTATTACCTTGCATATTTAATGTAAAAGCATTTAATTTTTTTTGGGCAACATTTATAGGAATTTTTCCTCAGATTTTTTTGATTAGTTCAATTGGAAGTGGCTTAGAAAAAATTATTGATCAAAACCTAAAAGCCCCAAGTATTATTGAATTAATTTATTCTCCAGAAATTTATGTTCCTTTAATTATTTTTGGTTGTTTAGTTATTATTACTATTTTTTTAAGAAAATTATTTTATAAATAATACATGTGGTGCTCCCACCCTGTACTGACCAGGGAACTAGTCCTTACCAAGGACTTGTTATACCATTTAACTACAGGAGCTATTATCACAAATTGTATTTTATTGATAATAAAGCATTTTTTTCAAATTATTGCCTTAATTTTTTGATCAATATGATTTATATCTACCTGAGGAAATTATATGGGCATTCATTACGACTATAAATCTACAAAAAGCGCTAAGCTAATGGAAAAGCAGGCAAAGAGAGAGAAAAAACTTGCAGAAAAAAAAGCTAAGCGATTAGCAAAAGAAGGTCCAAAAAAAGATGAAAATAAAGAAAAAGTTTTAGATGCATCAAAACCAATAACTTTAGATTTTCTTACAAATCCAAATAAAGAATGAGTACCAAAGATAAAAATGAACGATTAAGCTTAGCATTAAAAAAAAACTTGAAAAAAAGAAAATTATTTCAAAAAAAAAATAAGAAGAAAAATAAATAATGTCAGTTCTCTCAGATAAATGGATAAGAAAAATGTCCAAAGAGGAATATATGATTTCACCTTTTGAGGAAAAACAAATTAGAGGTGATAGTATATCTTATGGATTATCATCATTTGGTTATGATGCAAGAGTATCTGATGAATTTAAGATCTTTACAAATGTAAACTCTGAGATTGTTGATCCAAAAAATTTTAAACCTACAAATTTTATTACAAAAAATACCCCAGAATGTATTATACCACCGAATTCATTTGTATTAGCCAGAACAGTGGAAAAATTTAAAATTCCAAATGATGTCTTAGTAATTTGTTTGGGTAAATCAACATATGCACGATGCGGTATTATAGTGAATGTTACTCCTTTAGAACCAGGTTGGGAGGGATATGTAACACTTGAGTTTTCAAATACCACTCCACTTCCTGCTAAAATTTATGCAAATGAAGGTGTTGCTCAATTTATTTTTCTTAAAGGAAATGAAAAACCAGAGATAACTTACGCAGATCGTAATGGAAAGTATATGGGACAAACTGGAGTAACTTTACCAAAAGTATAGTCATGCAAAAATTAGAAGTCTCTGGGGCAAATAAGCTCAAAGGACAAATAAATATATCAGGTTCAAAAAATGCCTCTTTGCCTATTTTGGCTGCAACTTTGTTGTCAGATAAAAAAGTTTATCTAAATAATTTACCAAAAGTCAAAGACATTGAGACAATGATTAATTTATTAAAATCATTGGGCTCAATAACTAAATTTAATAAAAAAAATTTAATTATTGATAATTATAAACAAAATAAAAAGTTTGCCTCATATAATTTGGTTAAAACTATGCGTGCTGGAATATTAGTTCTTGGTCCATTACTTGCAAAATTTGGTAATGCTAAAGTATCACTTCCAGGTGGATGTGCAATTGGCACAAGACCAGTGGATATTCATTTAAAATCATTATCGAAACTAGGGGTTAAATATAAAATTATTCAAGGATACGTACATGCAACAGCTCCAAAAGGATTAATAGGTTCAAAAATTCATTTTTCAAAAATATCTGTTGGGGCTACTGAAAATTTAATAATAGCCTCAACTCTTGCTAAAGGAACAACTGTATTAAATAATTGTGCTATTGAACCAGAGGTAAAAGATTTGGTTAATTTTTTAATAAAGATGGGATGTAATTTAAAATGGGTCGCAAAACGATCACTCAAAATTGTTGGGGTAAATCAAATAAATGAAACAAGTTATTCTGTGATGTTTGATCGGATCGAAGCTGGAACATATTTAATTGCTGCAGCAGTTACAGAGGGAAATTTAAAAATAAAAAATGTTATTCCAAAAATTATTCAAACAGAAATAAATATCTTAAAAAAAATTGGTATGAAAATTAATACTAAAAAAAATGAAATACATATTATTGGTAATAAAAAAATTAAGAATATAAATATAAAAACATCTCCCTATCCAGGATTTCCAACAGATTTACAAGCACAAATTATGGTATTGTTATGTAAAGGAAATAAAAAATCATTAATTAAAGAAGATATTTTTGAAAATAGATTTATGCATGTTGCAGAATTAAATCGAATGGGTGCCAAGATTTCTATTAAAGCTAACAAAGCTTTAGTAGAGGGGAATACGAAATTTGCTGCTGCTGAATTAATGGCAACAGATCTAAGAGCTTCAGTTTCACTTATTCTTGCAGCATTAACTACAAAAGGGAAATCAGTAATAAATAGAATTTATCACCTTGATCGAGGATATGAAAATATAGAAAAAAAATTAAAAAAAGTTGGTGCGAAAATTAGAAGAGTAAATTAATGGAGAAGAAGTATTTAGCACAAATTATCGCAACTGATAATGAGGGTTTACAAATGATTTCTGCTTGTAGCACTGGAGCAAAAGTAAAAGTGTCAGATATAAAATATCTTGGTTCAAATAAAGTTTTCTTATTATCAATTGAACGTACTAAAATAGAAGAAGATAAGAAGGACAAAAAGATTAATAGTATTTGCAGATTTGATTTTGTAGATAAAGTAAAATCTAAAAATATTGATCAAAAAAATGATAAATTAATATTAGAATTGCTCGCAATAGATTATATGAAAAATAAAGATGAATATGAGATTAACTTAATTTTTAAGGATAATGCTCACATTACTTTGACTACAGAAACAATTGAAGTAAGACTAGAGGATCAAAATTAGATTAAAGAATAATGAAAATATTAAATAGTAATACTAAAAATTTTAATAAAGTTTTAGAAAATTTAATTAATTTAAGAAAGAATAAAGTTCGATCTAACTTGGTATCAGTTACAAATATTATTAAAGATGTTAAGAAGAATGGAGATAAAGCTATATTAAAGTATGAAAAAAAATTTAATCAAAATAGTATTATTGTTCCAACTTCTAAACAAATTTCTAAATCAATAAAATCTTTAGATAGAAAAGTAAAAAGAGCAATTGATCTAGCTTATAATAGAATTTATAAATTTCATTCTCTTCAAAAATTTAAAAATATTTCATATATTGATAAACTAAAGAACAAACTTGAGTATAGATATATACCGATTGACTCAGTTGCTATTTATGTACCTGGTTCAACAGCTAGCTATCCATCAAGTGTTTTAATGAATGCTATCCCAGCTCTTGTTGTAAATGTAAAAAGAATAGTAATGATAAACCCTAGTTTTAAAGGGAAACAAAATCCAGCTGTGCTATATGCAGCTCGTAAATGTAAAATTAAAGAAATTTATTCAATTGGTGGTCCATCAGCTATTGCTGCAGTTACTTATGGAACTAAAAAAATTAAAAAAGTTAATAAAATTGTAGGACCTGGTAATGCTTATGTAGCAGCTGCTAAAAAAGAAGTTTTTGGAGATGTTGGAATTGAAGGAATGACTGCTGGCCCTTCTGAAATTACTATTGTTTGTGATAAATTTTCAAATCCAGAATGGGTTGCAAGTGATCTTATTGCTCAAGCAGAGCATGATAATCTTGCTCAATGCATATTAATTTCAAAAGATAAAAAACTAATTGAAAAGGTTAAGATTGAAATATTTAAACAACTTAAAGAAATCCCAAGATCATCAATTGCTAAAAAAAGTTTGATGAGTAATGGAGTTTTAATTTATATTAATTCTGATAAAAAAATTATAGATGTTATAAATAAAATTGCACCTGAACACCTAGAACTAAATGTTAAAAATTATAAATCATTTATATCTAAAGTAAAAAATGCTGGATCAATTTGTTTAGGAAAATATGCGGTTATGGCAATGACTGATTACAACGTTGGTTCAAACCATGTATTACCAACTAATGGTTCTGCAAAATATTCAAGCGGTATTAGTGTTAACGAATTTTATAAAAGAATTTCATATATAAATTTATCAAAAAAGGGTATTGAAAGTCTTGGACCATCAGTTATAACTCTTGCAAATCATGAAGGGTTGGTAGGACATGCTCAATCTGTTAAAAAAAGAATTAGGAGAAAATAAATTTGTCAAAACAAGATTTACTTGAATTCAAAGGTAAAGTAACCGATCTATTACCTAACGCCATGTTCAGAGTTCAATTAGAGAATGGTCATGTTGTAACTGCTCATACAGCAGGTAAGTTAAGAAAAAACAGAATTAGAGTATTGCAAGGTGATAATGTGACAGTAGAAATGACACCATATGACCTTACAAAAGGCAGAATAATCTTTAGAGGTTAATCTTTTGCCTCGGTAGCTCAGGAGTAGAGCAGAGCCCTGAAAAGGCTTGTGTCGGAGGTGCGAATCCTTCCCGAGGCACCATTATTATATTTAATCTTGAAATAAATTTAAAAAAAATTACCATCAACTTATAATAAAAAACAAAAGGACGAGTAATAAGATGAGTACATTAAAGGGAACAGTTAAATGGTTTAACGGAAAAAAAGGTTTTGGCTTTATTGAAAGAGAAGATAAAGAAAAAGATGCTTTTGTCCATGCGAGTGCTGTTAAAGCAGCAGGCATGAGATTTCTTAATGAAGGTGATAAAATAGAGTTTACACTTGAAGATGGTCCTAAAGGCCCATCAGCTGTAAATTTAAAAAAATTAGATTAATTTTAAAATTTTTAAAGGGCGTTTTTCTACTAAATAGATAGACGTCCTTTTCTTTTAGGGGTTGAATAATTTTAATTTTTGTCTAAAAGAATGCCCATGAATAAAAATGAGATAAACAATATATTAAATTTAGGTACTTTAAGAGTAACTCTTAGAGGAATTAATAGAGGTGTGCATTCTCATTTCCATGCTGGCTAAAGCTAGCAATTAATCATTTATTATAATTTTAAATCCACACAAAATAATATAAAAACAAAGAGGATAAGCCCGGGTGGTGTAATGGTTAGCACGGAAGTTTGTGGAACTTTAAGTTTGAGTTCGACTCTCAGCCCGGGTACCAAAAAATGAACGTAGAAAATAAATTAATTCCTGGATTACCTTCAGGATTTGAAGATAGATGGAATAAAAAGTTACTTCTTAAGAAAAAGCTTTTAAAAGCTATTGAGAGTAATTTTGTTAAATTTGGGTTTGATCCCTTAGAAACTCCATCATTCGAGATTAGTGAAAATATAGGATCCTTTCTCGCAGAGGACGATAGTAATCCTATGTCTGATGTATTCTCATTTGATGATGGTGATAAAAATATTACTCTTCGATATGATTTATCTAGTCCTTTGGCAAGATTTGTTGCTCAGAACAATCAAGAGCTTCCTTCAGTATACAAAAGATATGCTATTCAAAATGTATTTAGAAATGAAAAGGCTGGTAATGCTCGTTATAGAGAATTTACTCAAGCAGATTGTGATATAGTTGGAAATGTTAATCCTGCTCAAGCAAATGCGGAACTTTGTAATTTAATTGCAAGTACATTAATTGAATGTGGTTTTAATAAAGACCAATTTGTCATTAATGTGAGTAATCGTAAAATTGTTCAAGGTTTAATTGAAGAATTAAAAATATCAAACGATAAACAGATTAAGGTCATGAGAGCCATTGATAAACTTGATAAACCAGGTTTTGGATTAAAAGGTGTTGAGGATTTATTAAAAAAAGAAAGAAAAGATAAAAGTGGTGCAATTACAAAAGGTGCTAATTTAAATGATGATCAAGCATCTCAAATTATTAATTTTTTGAAAATTAAAGATATTAAAGAACTAAAACAAAATTTTAAAAATTCACTTACCCAGGAGGGTATTAAAGAGATTGAGAAATTATATGAAATTTTAGGTTATGGAGATTTTGCTGATCAAGTTAAAACAAATTTTACTATTGTGAGAGGTCTTGCTTATTATGATGGATTTTGTGTTGAAACTAATCTTAACTTTAAAGCAAAAAACAGTAAAGGCAAAGAGGTTGATATTGGCAGTATTTGTTCTGGAGGACAATATAATAAATTGATCTCAAGGTTTAAAGGAGTGGATATTCCAGGTACAGGAGTAAGTATCGGAGTTGATCGATTATTGTTTGCCATGTTGCAGTTAGATCAAGTTAAAGTTGAGGAACTAAAACCAGTTATTGTATGTGTGATGGATGAAAAATATTTAAAAAATTATTATGAAATTTTAAAAACTTTAAGAGATAATAATATTAATTCTGAAATTTTTTTAGATAGTAAAAAAAATCTAGGAAAACAATTAACTTACGCCAATAAAAGAGAATGCCCTGTAGCAGTGATTTGTGGGGAAAATGAATTTAAAGAAAATACGATTACTTTAAAAAATTTATTAGGGGTTAAAGGTGAAAATAATCAAATTACTATTCTAAAAGAAAATTTAATTAATGAAATCAAAAAACTTATCTGAAAAAATCCTTAAGTCTGTAAAAGCTAAAGGGTTTAAGTATATTGAATTACCTTCAGTAATTGAGGCAAATCATATTGTTCAAAGATCAGGAGAGAATTTTAGAAAGTTTATTTTTTCATTCGTTGATCAAAATGGAAGTGAGCTGTGTTTACGTCCCGATTTAACAATTGTCTCATGTCTCAGATATTTAGAAAATAATTTAAAGGGTAAAGAGAAAATATCTTATAGTGGACAGGCTTATAGAAAATCTCAAAATAAAAAAGACTCTATTATTAGAGATCAAATTGGATTTGAAATTATTGGTTCTAAAGATGAAAAAAATGATGATAAAGAAATAATAAATACATCTTTAAAATCATTAAAAGATTTAAAATATTCATCAGGAACTTTAACTATAGGTAATGTTGAGATATTTAATATTTTAATATCTAAATTAGATATTCCAAAAAGATGGAAACTAAGACTCTCTAGACATTTTTGGAGAGAAAAATATTTCACTGATTTATTAAAAAGATTGGAGACAAACTCAGATGTTGATCCAACCATTGTTGAAATAGATAAAAGACGTTATTTGAAAATGTTAAAAGAAGAGAAAGCATCTGTTGTTGCAGGAAGATCTATTGAAGAAATTTTAAAGCGGTTTGATAAAAAAATAAAAGACCCAAGACGATTAAGCAAAGGAAGAAATGTATCAAGAATTATAAAAGAATTTTTGAAGATTAAATGCCCCATTAATAAAGCTGCAAATGTATTAAATAAATTTTTTAAAAAATACCAAATAAATTTAGCGGTGGATCAAAGATATTTTCCAACATCATCAAATAGAATTTCAAAACTTAATGTTGTATTTTCATCTTCTTTTGGAAGACAACTTGAATATTACACAGGAATGGTTTTTAAAATTGATATTAAATCAAACAATAAAATAAAAAATGTCATTAACGGTGGAAGATATGATCAGTTAATTTCTGACCTAGGTTCAAATAAACAAGTATCCGCAGTAGGAGCTGCATTAAATTTAAATTATTAATTATGAAAAATTTAATTAACATAGGAATTCCAAGCAAAGGTAGATTGAGAAAAGATGTTTTAAATATCTTTAATAAGAAAAAATTAAAACTTATTTCAGAAAGAAGAGAATTAATTGGTTCAGTGAAAAACAAATCAAATATAAAAATTCTATATTTACATGCAAGAGAAATTGTTGAAAGGTTAGGAGATGGCTCTTTAGATATTGGTTTTTCAGGATTTGACTTGCTTAAAGAGAGTGAAATTAATACTCAAAAAAAAATTAATTTAGTTAAAAAATATGAATTTGGTAAAGCTAATTTAGTTGTTGCTATCCCTGATCCTTGGATTGATGTTCAGACAATAGCTGATCTTGAAGAAATTGCATTTGAATTTAGAGATAAAAAGAAAAAGAGATTAAGAGTTGCAACTAAATACCCAAATTTAACCAGGGAATTTTTATTTTCAAAAGGTGTAACTCAATTTAGATTAGTTAGCAGCCTAGGAGCCACTGAAGCTTATCCTTTTACAGGGTCAGCTGAATTAATTACAGATATAACATCTACAGGTGAAACTCTTAAAGCAAATAATTTACGCGTACTTAAAGATGGTCAAATTTTAAAATCTCAAGCATGTATTTTTACTTCAAAAAAAAATCTGAAAAAAAAAGGATTAAAAAATTTAATTAGATTATTTTCTAAGTAACTTAAAAGATTAAAAAAATGAAATGGAATAAAAAATATGATTATCCAACGTCCTCAAGAGCAACCGTAGATGGAATTAGAAGATATTTATTAGGAGAAAAAAAATTACCAGGCGTTACATCAATTTTAGATGCAACAAAATCTGAGGAAGATAAAGCAGCATTAGCAAATTGGCGAGAAAGAACCGGTGAAAAAGAAGCTGAAGCAATTACAAAAGCAGCTAGTAGCAGAGGCTCTAAAATGCACAATTATTTAGAGTCTTATCTTTTAGGAAGAGAAAATTTAAGTTTTTTTGAAGATAATGAGCAATACAAAAAGATGGCTAAAGAAATTATTGATAAAGGATTAACAAACAGATTAGAAGAAATATGGGGAGTTGAGTGTACTCTTTATTATCCAGAAAAATATGCAGGTACTGCTGATTGTGTTGGAGTTTATGAGGGAAAAGAGGCAATAATTGATTTTAAACAAAGCAATAAACCAAAAAAAGTTGAATTTGTAGATTCGTGGTTTTTACAAACAGCCGCTTATTCTTTGGCGCATAATTTTGTTTATAATACTAAAATTATATCTTGTGTAATTCTAGTTTGTACAGTAGATAATTTATTCCAAGAATTTAAAATTCACGGTCCTGAATTAATAACTTACCAAAACTTATTTTTAGGAAGATTAAAAAAATTTAATGAACTATCAAACTTAACTTAATTAATAAAAATGGATAAATTAGTAATATATGATACTGAAACAACTAATAGCACTATTTGGGGCTCTATTATTGAAGTTGGAGCAGTGGTAGTTGATAAAAATCTTAATGAGCTTGGAAAACTAAATATCAGAGGCAGAATACCAGAAGGAGAAGTTCCAAGTGCAAAAGCATTACTGGTAAACTCTACAAGCATTGATTTATTGACAAAAGGTAATTATTCACATTATGATTTTTTAGGAGCAGTTGAAAATTTTATTCACAAATGTGGTCAATCGATGTTCATTGGCTGGTCAAATTTGAATTTTGATCGACGTATGTTCCATCATAATTTTTTTAAAGGTAATCGATATCCTTATACGATTCATGTGTCACCTAATCGAGAACATGATGGATTACATTTAGCAAGAGCCGCTCAAACACTAGATCCTGAAACTTTAAAAACTGAATTAACTGAAGCAGGAAATGAATCTTTAGCACTAGAGTCCCTAGCTAGAAAGCAGGGTTTTGATACATCTCAGCAGCATACAGCATATCATGATGCTTATACTGCCTTGAAAATTTTAAGAATTATAAAGAACAAACATAAGAAAAATTGGGAAACATTTTTAAAAACATCTACAAAAACAAGTGTTCAGACACTTTTACAAAGTGAAGGCATATATTCTATTTTTGAAAATGTAAAAGGAAGGAATATGATTTATCTAACAAGCACACTGCACCCAAAATATTGTTTTCATCCTAACTACGAAAATTGGGGTTATCTTTGGGATTTGAGAAGAGATCCTGAGCCATTTTTAGATTTATCAGTTAAGCAACTCAGAGATACTTTAAAAAAATTTAGTCCGAAAGCACTTAGAGTTATTAAAACAAACAGAGCCCCAGTGGTTTTAGATAAAGAATTTGCACTAAAACATAAGCCATATTCAGATCTTGATTTAGGGATCATTAAAAAAAGAGCTAGTTTAGTAAGAAATAATGAGAACTTTTGTAGGAATATTCAAATTATAAATAAAGAATTAGCTGATGAGAAGGAACAAACTAAAACGCAAGAAGATTTGCTACCTGAGGAAACTCTTTATACAAAATTTATTCCTAATAAAGATACAGCTTTGTTTAAAACTTGGCACAGTTCATCATGGGAAGATAAATTAAGATTATTAGATAAATTTCAGGATAAAAGATGTAGTTGGTTTGGTCAAAAGATTATTTATCAGGAGGCTCCAAAAATTTTACCACCTGATTTATATAAAAATATTAAAAGTGAAATTGCGAGAAGAATTTTAAGTAAAAACAAAGAAAAGTGGCAGACAATAAATATGGCTTACACTGAAATTGATTATTTAAGAGATCAAGCTTCAAATAGAGATGATGAGATAGAGTTAAAAAAATTAGATGAAATTAATGAATTTATAATGTCTATTGAAAAAAAATACGAAATTGCGTAGTTGACTTTGAGAATAATAATTATAAACAAACTTTATGCTTAAAGAATTTAAAGATGAAATTTTTGAAACACAAATTAAAAATGAAGATGTAAGTTGTCTCCTATTTTCTGCAAATTGGTGTTCACCCTGTAAAGCTTTGAAACCTATAATGGATAAGTTGTCAAATGAGTTTCAAGGCAATTTTTATTTAGCTGATATAGAAGATAATGGAATTAATACCGCTAGTGCAGCTGGTGTAAGAGGAGTTCCAACTGTCATTATTTATAAAAAAGGAATTGAGGTTGATAGAAAAATTGGTCAAGTTCCCGAGTCTCATATGAGAGAATTTTTAGAAAAAAATATTTCAACAACTGAAGCCCCTAAAGAAGAAACAGTTTCAACAACTGAAGCCCCTAAAGAAGAAACAGTTTCAACAACTGAAGCCCCTAAAGAAGAAACAGTTTCAACAACTGAAACTCCTAAAGAGGAGACAGTTTAGTTTAAATTTAAAACCTCACCACTTAGATAAAGAGATCCTGTAATTACAATCAAGTCTTTTTCTTCTAAAGATACAGATTTTATAGCCTTCTCAATATTTTCTTGATATTTCACATTTGGAATATTTTTAAATTTATCTTTTAATTCTATTCCACTCATTGAATTTGGCTGACTAGTTATGTCGATCGTAGTTAAAGATTTAATATCTTTAAAATAACTAATATATTTTTCGTGATCTTTATTTTTCATCATTCCAATAATAATATGTTTTTTGCAGTCTAAAGTTTGAAGATATTCATTTAAAACTCTTGCTCCTTCTTCATTATGGCTTCCATCTACTAATAATCGATTATTTTTTACAATTTCTTTTAGTTTTCCAGATTTTATCTCTTGAAGTCTTGCAATGTTTGAAATTTTTTGAATTCCAATTTTTATATGATCATCTTTAATTTTTAAATCTAAATTTCTTAATGTAGCTATAGCAGTTGAAATATTTTCTAGTTGAAATTGACCAAGAACATTAGGTTTTGGTAATTTCAATCCACCGTGTTTATCTTCATAATAAAAGAAATCATTCTCACTCATAGAGTAGGTAAAATCTTCATTAAAAAAATATTTATTAGACTGGTTGTTAGAAATAGTTTTTTTAATATTTTCCATTGTTGATTTACTACTTTGATTGCTAACAATAATATTTGAATTTAAAAGAGCTGAAGTTTTTTCAAAAATAATTTTATCAATTGTTTGCTCATTTTTTTGGAAGCCAATCTAGGTGATCTATTGAAATAGATGTTACTATACTTGCTAAGTTTTTTTTTGAGGATATTTGTTGCATCAAATCGATGAAATAATCCACTTTCTATTAAATTTATATTATCTGGATATTGAGCTGCTTTAAAAAAATAACAAGCTGTTAAGATTTCAAAAAATGTTATTGGTTTATTATCGTTAATTTTTTCTACTTCTTCAAAAAGATCAGCTAATTCATCATCTTTTAATTGCTCATTGTTAAAAACAAATCTTTCATTTATTTTTTGAATATGGGGACTAGTGAAAACATTACATTTAATATTTGATTCTTTTAAAATTGAAAAACAAGCTTGAATAGTTGAGTTTTTACCGTTTGTTCCAACGACACTTATTGCTTTTATTTTATCTTGAGGATTCCCAAGTTTTTCACAAAGTCGATTAATTCGATCTAAACTTAGATCAATTTCTTTTTTATGCAATTTTAGAAAGCGACTGAGTATCTTCTGTAGTTTCATTTTCTTCAGTGCTTATAGCAGAATTTTTCTTTAACAATATCGATAATAAAGTTCCAATCTTTTCAGAAAGATCTTTTCTTTCAATAATTAAGTCCACAAAACCTGTCTTTTCAACATACTCACTTTTTTGAAATCCTTCAGGTAATTCTTCTTTAACAGTACCCTGTATTACTCTGGCACCTGCGAATGCAATTAAAGCTCCTGGTTCTGCAATATGAATATCTCCTAACATTGCATATGAAGCTGTAATACCTCCAGCAGTTGGATCTGTTATACATACGATGTAAGGAAGATTATTTTTTTTAAGTTCATTTATTGCAAGTGTTGTTCTGGTCATTTGAGATAGTGAAATCAAACTTTCCATCATTCGCATTCCACCACCTGCACTGATACATAAAAATGGAGTTTGATTTTCTATTGCATGTTGAATACCATATAAAAATGCCTCTCCTTCTGCTGCTGCCATTGAAGCACCCAAAAAATCAAAATCAGAGGCTACAGCAGTAATTTTAATATTATTGATTGATCCATTTACAACCATCATTCCACAATCCAAACCAGTTTTTTTTCTAGCACTTTTTAATCTATCTTTATAGGATTTTGAATCTGTCCAATTTAATGGGTCATCTTTTGGAATTGGTGTTTTAAATATCTCATAATTATTTTTTCCAAATAAAATATCAAATCTTTGTTTTGGTTTAATACGATGATGTTTATTACAATCAGGACAAACCCAAAGATTTTCTTCTAAATCTTTTTTTAAAATTGGACCCTTACAACAAGATGTCCAATCACTATTAGCTATATCTTCTTTTGTTGCTCTTTTATGAATAGCAGTTTTAATTTTTTCACCTGCTTTAATTATTTTGGTAATCCAATTCATCTAATTTTATTTTTTAATCTTTTAACTATATTAGTAACATTTATGACGGTATTTTGTCTTTTTTTTATAGAATTAGTTATTTCTTTACAAATTGCACTTCCAACTACTAATCCATCAGCTTTTTTTAGTGATTTTATAGTTTTTTCTGTAATGCCGAATCCTATTACTACATTTTTAGATTTATTTTGATTTTTAATCTTTTGGTACTCTCTCATTATTTTTTTTGGCGAAACTTTTAATTTTTCACCAGTAGTAGACAACATGCTAATGTAATAAATCATATCATGGGAATCATTAATAATTTTTTTTAATCTTGTTTTTGAAGTAGTGGGTGAAATAAGTTGAATAAAGTTGATTTTATTTTTTTTGCATTTTGATGAAAAATTTTTATTTTCTGGATAAGGCAAATCAACAACAATTATCCCATCAACTTTTGATTTTTTACACTTCGCTATGAACTTATTTTCATTGTATTGATAAATCATATTGTAATAACCCATTAAAATAATTGGTTTATTTTTTTTTGTTTTTTTGAATTTATTAACAATTGAAAAAACATCATTTATTTTAATTCCATTTTTAATTGCACGATGAGCGCTAGTTTGAATTTGACCACCATCCGCAATAGGAGTGTTATGAGGAAATCCTAATTCACAAATATCTGCATAATTTGAAATCGATTTTAAAATTTCTAATGATTTTTTTTTTGAGTTGTCACCAGCTACCGTGTATGTGAGAAGGGCAGGTCTATTTTCTTTTTTAGCATTTTTAAATGATTGACTGATTAATGAATTATTCATTAATATTTTCCTAATCTTTGTTTTAAGATATCTCTATCCTTCTTAGCATCTCCACATGAATTGACTATTATGATTGTGTCTTTACTTAATTTTGGAGCAATTCTTATAGCTTCAGCAAAAGCATGGCTTGGCTCTAAACTTGGATTGATTTTTTCAAATCTAGTTACCATCTTGTATGCATTCAGAGCAGCCTCATCTGTTGCAAAAGTATATCTTGCTCTTTTAGTATCTTTTAAAAAACAATGAATTGGACTAACTCCAGGATAATCTAATCCAGCACTAATTGATTCTGTTTCTCGAATTTGACCTTCATTGTTTTGACAAACGTAAGAAGCCGCACCATGTAAAATTCCAATTTTGGCATTTCTGCTTAAAGGTGCTGCATGTAATTTTGATTTTTTTGGACCACCAGCTTCTACACCAATTAATTCAATTTGTTTTTTATCATAATCAATAAATTCACTCCAAAAACCATAAGCTGAACTTCCACCTCCAACACAGTTAATTAGCTTTATTTTTTTTGGAATTTTTTTAAATTCTTTTTTTAATTGAGTTTTTAGTTCTCTTGAAATTTGAGCAGTGCTCCATCCACAAATTTTAACAAAGATATTTGGACCAACTGTAGAACCTACACACATATGTGTGTTATCACAGTTTGAAACCCAATATCTCATACATTCACTAACTGCATCAACTAAAGTTTGGCTTCCAGAGTAAACAGGTACAATTTTAGCACCATTTTTTTTCATCGCATCGCAATTAGGTTTTTGTCTTTTTATATCTTTTGCTCCCATAAAAATTTTGCATTTTAGTCCAAATTTTTTAGCAGCCATGCTTAGCATTTTGCCCGCATATCCTGCGCCAGTATCTCCAACAATATATTTTTTACCCATAGATTTACAAATTAATGCATGAACTGTTGCATTATATATTTTATGAGCTCCACCATTAGCTTCAGATACAACCTTTGCCCAGATTTGAGCTCCACCTAAATGATTGGATAAGTTTTTTAATTTTATAAATGATGTTGGAGAGCCTATGTAATTTTTGAAATACAAGTTTCTTTTTTTTATAAATTTTTTATTTACTCTAAGTTTTTGGAATTCATTAGTTAGATCTTCAACAGGTTTTTTTAATGTTTCTGGGATAAAGCTACCACCAAATTTTCCTCCCCAAAATCCTAGTTTGTCATGTTGGTCAATTAAAGGAATATTTTTTTTAAGCTTCATTGTTTAAATTTTTAATTTTGTTTAAGAAAATTTCTATTTTGGAAATATCTTTTAATCCAGAAGTTTCCAATCCTCCGGATATATCAATAATATCTGCTATTTTTTTAAAATTTTCAAGATTATCATTGATCTGAATATTGCCTGCCAGCATTACTTCTTTGTTGAACTTAATATTTTCAATTAATGAATGATTAAAAGGTATGCTTTTCTCATATCCCTTGCTATCAAATAGGTAAATATCAGTTATATCTTTAAATAGTTTATGCTCTTTGACATCTTCTGCTTTTTCAATAGTTAGTGCTGTTATAATCTTTTTGTTATATTTTTTTTTTATAAATTGAATTTTATTAGGATCACAATTGTAAAGCTGATAATAATCAAAAGGCAAATCTTTAATTTCCCCAAGTATATTTTGATCAGGATTTACTAAAACTGCGACATATAAAGATTTTTTTTTATTTATTTTTAATAATTCTTTAAGTTTTTTTTTATCAACATATCTATTTGATTTAGGATAATTTACGATAAATCCTACAAATTGAGGAGGATAATTATGATTAACTAAATAATTTAAGGTTTTAGAGTCAGAGACTCCACAGATTTTAGATTTTAGGATCATTGATTGAGATGATCAATTAATAACTGAATATTCTTTTTGATATTACCTTTGGTTATGGGTCTTCCAATAACTAACCAGTTACTTCCATTTTTATAAGCTTGTTTAGGAGTTAAAATTCTTTTTTGGTCATTAACTTTAGAATTAAATCTAATTCCTGGTGTAATTATTTCTTTTTTGAATACTTTTTTAACTATATTTACTTCCCGTGCACTACAAACAATAGCATCCAACTTTGCTTTGTTGGCCAATTTAGCTTGATGAAGAACTAATT
>CACFTS010000016.1 GCA_902569285.1 uncultured Pelagibacteraceae bacterium
TCATTAAATCTATTGAATCTCTTATAATTTGATAAGTAGCAATTTTATAATTTTTTTTATTAATCTTATTCTTATATTTTTTATAAATGTCTCTAAAGAAATTAATTTCAACTAATTCCTCTAGTTTAAATAAATTTGCTTTTATTCCATCTTGGATATCATGATTATTATATGCTATATCATCTGATATTGCTGAAATTTGAGCTTCTAGCGATGGATAAGTTTCAAATTTAATCATATTTTTAAACTTTTTAATACCAATTAGATTATCAACTAAATCTAAATCATCTGCTGGACCATTATGTTTTAAAAGACCTTCTAAAGTTTCAATTGAAAGATTTAAACCACTAAATCTTAAATATTTATTTTCTAAAAACATAACAATTCTTAAAGTCTGTAAATTATGATCAAAGCCTCCATATTCTTCCATACACTCATCTAATGAATCTTCACCAGCATGTCCAAATGGAGTGTGTCCTAAATCATGAGCTAGACTTAAGGTTTCAGCTAAATCTTCATTTAAGTTAAGATATCTTGCTATAGATCTCGCTATTTGAGCTACTTCCATTGAATGAGTTATTCGGGTTCTATAATGATCCCCTTCTGTATTAACGAAAACTTGTGTTTTATGTTTTAGTCTTCTAAATGAAGCACTATGAATAATACGATCTCTATCTCTTTGAAAAGGAGATCTATATTTAGATAAAGATTCTTTAAAAATTCTCCCTTTGCTTTTAAATAAACCTATCTTTGAGTATTTTTTCATCCTTTAAAATAAAATATTAAGTATTATATTAGTAATACCAGTGATCAATTATGATAAAAGAAATTAAATTTACTGATAAAGCAATAAAACAGATCAATACTCTATTATCTAAAAAAGATAAGGGGTCTTTTTTTAGAATCGCTATCAAAGGCGGTGGATGTTCTGGTTTTCAATATGAATTTACTTTTGACAAATCTAAGGCCGAAGACGACTTAAATTTTGAAAATATTCTAATTGATAAAACTTCTGCTGATCTTTTAAAAGGATCTGAAATTGATTACGTTTCAGAATTAATTGGTGAACAATTTAAAATAACTAATCCTCAAACCAAATCTTCTTGTGGTTGTGGGGTTTCTTTCTCTCTTTAATGCTCATTTCATCTTGGAATGTAAATTCCGTACGAGCACGTATTGAAAATATTAAAAGTTATCTCCTTAAGTATAAACCAGATATTCTAATGATGCAGGAAATCAAAACTGAAGATATTAATTTTCCCTATGATGATTTTTCATCGATGGATTATGAGAGCCATGTATTTGGTCAAAAAAGCTATAATGGTGTTGCTATTATCTCTAAAAATAAATTAAAAAATATTAGAACAGATTTAATTAAAGATAAGTTAAAACAATCAAGAATTATTTCAGCTGAAATAGAATATAAGAAGAAAAATATTCAATTAATAAATATTTATACTCCAAATGGTAATCCAGTTGATACAGAGAAGTATGATTATAAAAAAAAGTGGCTGGATGATTTAATTAAACAATTAAAATCTTTATCTAAAAAAAATTCTAATATTATTCTTGCAGGTGATTTTAATATTATTCCTACGGCTGAAGATGTCTACAACCCAAGAGGTTTTGAAGATGATGCTTTGTTTAGACTCGAAATTAGAAAAAAATTAAGAGAGATGATCAATCTTGGATTTAATGATACTTATAGACATTTTAATGAAACTAAAGAAGGTTATACTTTCTGGGACTATATGAGGGGTGCGTGGCAAAAAAATAATGGAATGAGAATTGATCATTTTTTAGTTTCTAATTCTCTAATAAATCAAATTAAATCTATTAATATAAATAAAGATCCAAGAGGAAGAGAAAAACCCTCTGATCACACTCCCATTGAAATTAAATTAGCTTAAAGATTTTATTTTATTAACCAAGTCCTCATTGATATTTCGAGGACCTTTATCAAGTCTGTTTTTATGTCTTCTTTCACCAGGTAATCTTACTTCACCTATTGATTTCATTTTTTTAAAAAATTCCTCTGAATGCTTTTGCCAATTTGTTCCTGCAGTTTTATCTGGTGAAATTGCTAAAATAAACTCACCTCCACTTGGTGGACCTCCATCATTATTATCTTTTGCAGCAGTTTCAAAACTAAAATTATCACCAACTAATGCACCAGCCATTAATTCAACCATCATAGCAATTGCAGAACCTTTATAACCTCCAAATGGTAACAACACACCACCATCAGCTATTTCACCTGGATCAGTTGTTTCTTTACCATCTTTAGTTAATCCTGTTCCTAATGGAACTTTATGTCCTTCTCTTTTAGCAACTTGAACTTCACCCATTGCCATTGATGCTGTAGCCATATCATAAACAACTGGAGTATTACCTGGTCTTGGCCATGCAAATGAAATTGGGTTTGTTCCAAATAATGGTTTGATTGCACCTGCGGGTGCTACAGCAGGCTTATATGATGTACATGCAAAAGCTACTAGACCCTCTTCTGCTAATTTTTCTGTTTCAGGCCACATCGCTGCCATGTGGTGAGAATTATTTATTGCAAGTACTGCAACACCATTTTCTTTTGCAGCTTTTACTAATTCGGGCAAACCTTTATTTAAAACAACTGGTGCTAAACAATTATTACCTTGTACTTTAATTACTGATGCTGAAATCTTTTTAACTTCAGGTTTTCCTTTACCATTAATTTTTCCACTTTTTAAGCCACTTACATAAGCGGGTAATCTAAACAGACCATGAGATAGTGAACCATCTCTTTCAGCATTTCTAATTAAATCAGCAAGAATAGAAGCTGTTTCATCATCACAACCATTAGCTAGCAATGTTTTTTTAGCTAAATCAAAAATTTCATCTAATGTAAGGGAAACTGTACTCATCCCATTATTAGATATTATTTATGACAAAAGATCAATTTTAATTAACAGCCTTTAAAAGATTTAGACATGTTACTAATCAAATCAAAATACAAATCTTTACCTGGATTAAGTGTAGCTCCTAATGGATCTAATACACCGGTACTTATATTCATATCTTTTGCAACAGCATTAATTATATCAGGGTTGAACTGAGGTTCAGAAAATACACAGCTAACTTTATCATGTTCAATTATTTCTCTAATTTCAGCTAATTGTTCTGCGCCTGGCATAACATCTGTATTAACAGTAAATGCACCTAAAACATTAACATCAAATCTTTTCTCAAAATATTGATAAGCATCATGGAAAACTATAGATTTAAAGTCTTTATTTAATTCAGACTTCACATCTTTTGTTAATTTATCAAGATCTTTTAAGGCTTTTTTTAAATTGTTTTTATAAACTGAAGCATTCTTTTGATCTTTTTCAATCAGGTGTTCAGCCATTTCTTTTAGAATTACTTTTGCGTTTGAAGGATCTAACCAAATATGTGGGTCGTATTCACCATGTGCATGACCTTCATGTCCATGATCATCGTGACCATCTTCTTTGTGTTCATCATCATGTCCATGATCATCGTGACCATCTTTTTTATGTTCATCATCATGTCCATGATCATCGTGACCATCTTCTTTGTGTTCATCATCATGTCCGTGATCATCTTCTTTTTTTGCATGATCATCATGATCGTCCTCTTTATGTCCATGATCATCGTGTTCTTCAAAAATGTTTCTTTCTCTAAATTTTAACTTATTAAGTTCTTTTATTTCCATTAATTCAATTTTTTCAGCTTTTTTAGCTATTGATTTTAATGGTTTTTCTAAAAAACTTTCCAAATCTTCACCAACCCAAAAAATTAAATCAGCTTCTTGTAGCATTTTTGCATGTGATGGCTTCATTGCAAAACCATGTGGTGAAGCATATCCATCAACTATTAATCCTGGTTTGCTTATTCCATCCATTAAATAACTTGCCAGTGAATGAATTGGTTTAATTGATGCTACAACCTTTGTTTCAGCATTAGCAGGTGAAAAAAAAGTTAATAATGATAAAATTGATAAGATAAATGGTATTTTTTTTAGATTTTTCATAATTAAAATATTTAGTTATTGTTATAATATAACATTGTGTAATAATATAACATTTTTATAAGTCAAGTAATAAAATGAGCTCAAATAATAATATATTAGTTAAGTTAAATAATGCTGGATATCAGCATAATAATAAGTGGCTTGTAAAAGGCGTATCATTAAGTGTTGAAAAAGGAAAAATTGTAACTCTTATTGGACCAAATGGTTCAGGTAAAAGTACAACTGCAAAAATTGCTTTAGGTATTTATAAAAAAATTGACGGGGAAGTTGAAAAATATACGAATAAAGTTGGCTATGTTCCTCAAAAAATTTCCATAGATTGGACATTGCCACTTAGAGTTCATGATTTTATGTTACTCACTGAAAACCTTGATGATGAAGCAATAAATAAGGCTTTATCATTAACAGGAGTGATACATCTTAAAGATAAGAATTTAGGAAATTTATCTGGTGGTGAATTTCAAAGAGTTTTACTAGCAAGAGCTATTTCAAAAAAGCCAGAATTATTAGTACTTGATGAACCTGTTCAAGGTGTAGATTTTACTGGAGAAATTGCTTTGTATGAATTAATTAAAAAAATTTCTGATGAATTAAATTGTGGTATTTTATTAATCTCACATGATCTACATACAGTAATGAGCGCCACAGACCATGTAGTTTGTTTAAATGGACATGTATGTTGTTCAGGATCGCCAATAGATGTTGCAAGAAATAATGAATACAAAGCTTTATTTGGTGAACAAGCGTCTCAAATACTTACAAGATATGAACATAAACATGATCATGAACATTCTAATGATGGGAGTATAAAGAAAAATTAAATGTTTGATGATTTTTTTATAAGAGCACTTGTTGCAGGACTTGGAGTTGCATTCGTAACTGGCCCTCTTGGTTGTTTTGTAATTTGGAGAAGATTATCTTATTTTGGAGATACGCTCGCCCACTCTGCATTGCTTGGTGTTACTCTAGCTTATTCTTTTGAAATTAACATTGCTTTTTCGGTATTTATAATTTCATCTTTAATAGCTTTAATTTTAATACAACTTCAAAAAAGAACTAATTTACCTGGTGATGCTTTACTTGGACTTTTAGCTCACTCTTCACTAGCTGTTGGACTTGTGGTTATTGGTTTTTTAACGTTTATTAGATTTGATATTATGGGATTATTGTTCGGAGACATATTAGCAGTGACGGTTGATGATTTATTAATTATATGGATAGGAGGTGCATTAATTTTATTAGTCTTAAAATTAATTTGGAAACCTTTATTTGCATCAACTGTAAATTATGAATTAGCTGAGGCGGAAGGTTTAAATCCTGATAGAGCAAAAGCAATTTTTACAATTTTAATGGCTGGTATTATTGCGATATCAATTAAAATGGTTGGATTATTATTGATTACAGGAATGTTAATTATACCAGCAGCGATGGCTAGAAACATTTCAGATAGTCCACAGAAAATGGTAGTTTACTCAATCATTGGTGGTTTATTGTCAGTAATAATAGGATTATTTTCTTCTTTAGAATTTAATACATCATCTGGACCTTCAATTATAGCCGCTGCTTTATTCCTATTCATACTTTCTTTATTAAATATTAAACAATCAATTAAATTGAAAAATTAGTGGGGAATCAGTAAAATGAAAAATATGGACAATCTTTCTAAAAATCAGCAAATTATTTTTGATTTAATTGATAAATCACCTGAACCATTAAAAGCATACACAATACTTTTTAATGTTCAAAAAAAAGGTATCAAAGCTCCATTACAAGTTTATCGAGCATTAGATAAGTTAGTTGAAATAGGAAAAATTCATAAAATTGAAAGTCGAAATGCTTTTATTGCGTGTCATAACTCAAGATGCCAGGTAGCTAAAGCTACTGCGTTTTCAATCTGTGAGATTTGTGAAAAAGTAACAGAAATAAGTAGCGCAGGTCTTTCTAAATACTTGGCTAATTTCAAAGACAAAGATGGTATGAAATACAGCAAATATAATCTTGAGTTTTTTGGATTATGTAAAAAGTGTAGATAAGTTATTATCTAAAATCAAAATAAAACAAGCTGAAAGGAAAACGTATGTTTATTAAAAAATATCTTAAATGGATAAGCACATTTTTAGTATTAGTTGGTATTCTATTAACAAACCTAAATATATATCCTTTGAATATATATTTTCATGGATTAGGAGTTGTTGGATGGACTATTGCTGGATTTGTTAGCAAAGATAAAGCGATACTAACTAACTTTGGACTACAAATACCATTGTTCTTAATAGGAATTTATAAAATAATTATTTAAATTAAAGAATAACCCGAGGCTCTAACTGTTCGAATTAACTCTTTTTTACCTTCAATATTGATTGATTGTCTTAGTCTTCTTATATGAACGTCAATAGTTCTACTTTCTACATTTACATTATTAGGCCAAACAATTTCTAAAATTTGATCTCGTGAATAAACTCTTTTGGGATTTGTTAAGAAAAATTCTAATAATCTAAATTCTGTAGGGCCAAGTTGAATTTCTTTATCTGATCTAAAAACTCTTTTTTCTATTCTATCTAATTTTAAATCTTCAAATATTAATTCATTTGCAACAACTTTAGGATCAGATCTTCTTAGAACAGCTTTTATTCGAGCAGAGAGCTCATTAAAACTGAATGGTTTTGTGACATAATCATCTACACCACTTTCAAGACCTTTTACCTTATCTTCTTCCTCACCTTTGGCTGTAAGCATAATGATAGGAAGGTTCTTAAAATTACTGTCTCTTCTAATATTTTTACAGATATCTATCCCTGATAAATCTGGTAGCATCCAATCTAACAAGAGTAGATTAGGTTCAAATTTTTTTAACTCTTTTAAACCTTCATTTCCATTTAATGATGAAGAGACAACAAAACCCTCTTTTTCTAGATTATGTTGGACTAATTGAACTATTGAAGCTTCATCTTCAATAATAAAAATTTTTCCTTTCATCAAATTATTCTTGGATTACTTTACCCTTTGGTCTACTACCTTTTAGATATTCACCCTTTACTAAATAACATACTGTTTCAGCGATATTCGTTATATGATCACCTGCTCTTTCAAGATTTTTTGTTGCAAAAATTAAATGTGTAGAAAAATCTAAGTTTTTTTTATCTTTAGATAAAAAGTCAATTACACTTTTCATCGCGATATACGTTAAGTCATCAACTTGTTCATCTTTTTCCCAAACTTCTTTTGCCTTATCAAAATTTTTATTTACATAACTATCAAGAACATCATTTAATTGTTTCATGACAAGCTCTCCAAGTCTTTTTAAATTTCCCAACAATTCATCAGGCAAATCTAATGGTAAAGGCTTAACTTTTTTTGCATTACTTTTTGATAGATCCCCTATTCTCTCTAAATCTTGTGAAATTTTTAATGAACTTATAGTCTCTCTCAAATCAATTGCCATAGGTGCTCTTTTAACCAGTAAATTCATTATTTGAGTATCTATTTTAGATCTAAATTTGTTTATTTCTTCATCACTTTTAATTATTTTATCAATTGAGTCCTTATCAACTTTAATTACAGCATCCATTGCGTCACTCAATTGAGACTCGGTTAAACTTCCCATTTTTATTAAAGAGTCTTTAAGGAACTGAAGTTCTTCTTCGTAAGACTTTACTGTGTGTTCATTGCTCATAATTTATCCAAATCTACCTGTAATATAGTCTTGTGTCATTTTATTGTCAGGATTTTTAAAAATTTTCTCAGTTTTTCCAACTTCAATTAGCTTTCCTAGGTGGAAAAACCCTGTTTTTTGTGAAACACGTACAGCCTGAGCCATTGAGTGTGTCACTATTACAATCGTATAAGTTTTTTTTAATTCATCAATTAATTCTTCAATTTTTGCAGTAGCAATTGGGTCTAATGCTGAACATGGTTCATCCATTAAGATTACTTCAGGATTAACAGATATAGCTCTCGCTATACAAAGTCTTTGTTGCTGTCCTCCAGATAAACTTGTGCCTGGTTCATCTAGTCTATCTTTAACTTCTTCCCATAAAGCAGATTTTTTTAAACTGTTCTCAACAATTTGATCTAGTTCGCTTTTAGTTTCGCCTTTTCCATGAATTTTAGGACCATATGAAATATTATCATATATACTTTTTGGAAATGGATTTGGCTTTTGAAAAACCATTCCAACTCTTTCTCTTAATGAGACAACATCCAGATCTTTATCATTAATATTCATACCATCCATTTCAATATTTCCAGTAACTTTACAAATATCGATCACGTCATTCATTCTGTTAATGCATCTTATAAAAGTTGATTTACCACATCCAGATGGACCAATTAAAGCAGTCACTTCTTTTTCATTTAAATCTAAATTAACATCAAACAATGCTTGTTTATCACCATAATAAACATTTAAATTTTTTGATTTTATCTTAATATTACTCATTTAATTCCATCGTTTTTCAAATTTTTGTCTTAAGTATACTGCAATAAAATTCATTACAATTAAAAAGCTTAAGAGCATCATAATCGTTGCTGAAGTTTTTTCAACAAAGCCTCTTTCTGCAGACTCTGACCATAAATATACTTGGACAGGTAAAGAAGATGATGGATCAACTGGACTTGACGGTATGTCAACAACAAATGCCACCATTCCAATTAATATAAGTGGTGCTGTTTCACCTAATGCTTGAGCTAATCCAATTATAGTTCCTGATAAAGTGCCTGGTAGTGCTAACGGTACTACATGGTGAAAAACAGATTGAAATTTAGAGGCACCAACTGCTAGAGCACCCTCTCTTATTGAAGGTGGAACAGCTTTTAATGAAGCTCTACAGGGAATTATAATCCTTGGTAAAGTCATTAACGCTAAAGTTATTCCAGCAACTAGTGGTGTTGATCTTGGTAATTGGATAGTTGCGAGTAAAATTTGAAGAGCAAGTAAACCGTAAACAATAGATGGTACTGCTGCTAAATTATTTATATTGATTTCAATAAAATCTGTAATCTTATTTTTTGGAGCGAACTCTTCTAAGTAAATTGACGCTAGGACAGCTACAGGAAAAGCTAATAATAAACATATTAAAATACTATAAAATGATCCAACTAAAGCTCCACCTATACCTGCTAGTTCTGGATCTCTAGAGTCACCATTGTTAAAGAAATAATTGTTAAAATTTTTATTTATTTTTTTATTTTCAACAAAATAATCGTATATAACCAATTGAAAGTCAGAAATTCTTCTTCTTTCTTCAGGGAGATCTCTTGGATAATTACCTTTATGTAATTGATCAATGTCATCAGAAGCTGTTAAATCTAGTGTAATTGTTTTACCTATTAAGTTATTATCATTTAAAAAAGCTTTTTTAATCTCAATTTCAGCATCACCACTAAATAGTTTTAATAATTCATCTTCTTCATCTCTATCTTTTGCTGGATAAGCCTTTATTAAATTTTCAATCATTATATCGTAAAAATCAGCTTCCATTATTTCTTCCTGGGATGCACCATTTTGAATTTCTAGTAATTCCTGATCAAAGAAAACTTCAGTGGTAATTACTGTTTTTTTAAAGGCTGAACTTCCTTTTGAGAAAATATTTTGAACTAGAATAACGACAAACAACAAAGCAACAAAGATAGATGTTAATCCGTAAAATCTAAATCTTTTTTCTGCTCGGTGTCTTTTTTTTAATCTTTCTTCTTTAGTCATACTTCTCTCTATATTTTTTGACTGCTCTTTGAGCGATATAATTCAATATTAATGTTGCTATAAATAATGTAAGTCCTAAAGCAAAAGCAGATTGAGTTTTCGGACTATCAAATTCTTGGTCACCAACAAGTATCATTACAATTTGAGTTGTAATTGTTGTAGTAGACTCTAAAGGATTAATTGTAAGATTTGCAGCAAGGCCAGCTGCCATGACAACTATCATTGTTTCACCTATCGCTCTTGATACTGCTAATAAAACTGATCCTATTATCCCTGGAAGAGCCGCAGGGATTACGACTTGTTTAATAGTTTCTGATTTAGTGGCTCCTACAGCATATGAACCATCTCTTAATGATTGTGGGACAGAATTAATTACATCATCAGATAAAGATGAAACATATGGAATAATCATTATTCCCATAATTAATCCTGCGGCTAAAGCACTTTCAGATGAAACAGTTAATCCTAAATTTTCTCCTACTTGTCTAAAAAAAGGTCCGACAGTTAATGCAGCAAAGAAACCATAAACTACAGTTGGTATTCCTGCTAAAATTTCAATAATTGGTTTTGAAATTCTTCTTACTTTAATTGAAGCATATTCAGCCATGTAAATTCCTGAAAATAGACCAATAGGAACAGCTACTAACATTGCAATAAAAGCTATGAAAGATGTCCCTGCAATCAATGGAATAAAGCCAAAAGCATCTTTTAACTCTTCAAATTCAGCTGCAGTTATTGATGAGGCATCTCTAACAAAGGCTCTTTGAGGACTCCAATTTGTACCAAATAAATAATCAAAAATATTAATGACTGAAAAAAACTTTATACTTTCAAAAAGTAGTGAAAATATTATTCCGAGAGTAGTTAAAATTGCTATTAAGGAAGATACAAACAATAAACCTTTTAATATAACTTCCACATCGTCTCTAGCTTTATTGTTATTTTTTATTTTTTTTAAAGAGTAAATAACTGAGGCTATAATTATTCCAAAAATTAAAACTACTTTTGAATTTGTAAAAAGATTTATAAATTTTGCATAAGCAAGAGCACTTTCTCTTAATATACTATCTATATCTCCAAAATAGGTACCTAAATGAATAGCTTTAATTTTTTCATATATTAAATTTGCTTCATTTTTATCACTAAAAATTGCACCTTGATTTGCGGCTGTTTCAATAATTATAGATTTAATAATTACAGGTTCAAATAATGACCAGACTAATAAAAATACTAATGCTGGTATTGAACACCATAAAACAAGATAGTATCCATAAAATTTTGGTAGAGCATTTAATTTGATATTATCTTTGAGAGAAATGGTTTTAGTTTTTGATTTTCCATAGAAGAATAAAGAGACAGAAAATATAGTAATTAAAAATATTAGAACTATGTTCATTTGCCCCGAGTGATATATTTTTAATGTTACAGAAATATTACAAATTAAATCTAAGATTGAATAAACAAAAAAGGCCAGTGATTGCTGGCCTTTTTTTGGGGATAAATGAAAATTATTTTAACTTGATTGTATTCAGATCTACTGCAGCAGTTCTAGTAACTTTGTATTTATCTGAAGCTAAAGGAACTAGTCCTATTTCAGCTAAATAACCTCTGTTACTCATTGCTTTTTTTGAGGTAAATTCTTTAAGAAACTCTTTAATGCCTGGAATTACTCCAATGTGAGCTTTTTTTACATAAAAGAACAATGGTCTTGCAATTGGATAAGAATAATCTTGGATACCTTCTAATGATGGCTGAACACCATTAATAGATGATGCTTTGATTTTATCCTTGTTGGCAACTAAGTAACTATAACCAAAAAAACCATATGCATCAGGATTAGATGAAAGTTTTTGTACAATTAAAGTATCATTTTCACCAGCTTCAACAGCATATCCATCTTCTCTAATTTTAGCACATTCCTTTTTAGCTTTTTTACCTTCAGCATCATAAAGAGATTTAGCTGTTTTCGTGCATCCTTTAACCATAACTAATGAATTCCATGCATCTCTAGTACCTGATGTTGGAGGTGCAACTAATATTTCAATCTTTTTATTTGGAAGGCTAGCATCTATATCACTCCAATTTTTATATGGATTTTCAACAAGTTTTCCATCAATGTCTACTTTAGATGCTAAAGCTCTCCATAATTGTTCTTTTGTAAAATCTGCATCTGGAGCATTCACTGAGTGTGCAAATGAAATACCATCATTACCTATTACTATTTCAATAATTTCAGCAACTCCATTTTTCTCACATAGAGCTTTTTCTTTTGTTTTAATTGCTCTTGATGCATTTGTTATATCAGGATGATTTGCTCCTACACCTGCACAGAACAATTTCATTCCTCCACCAGTTCCTGTACTTTCGATTACTGGTGTCTTGAATTTTCCACCTTTACCAAACTTTTCAGCTACAACTGTAGCATATGGGTAAACAGTAGAAGAACCTACAATTTTTATTTGATCTCTTGCGTAACTAGTTGTTGTAAAACTAAGTACTAAAAGAAACCCTAATAAAATTTTTACTAATCTATTCATATTTCTCCTTTTTTAGATTCGTTATGCATCATTAATTAAATCTGAATCTTAAATATTTTATTAAAGGAAAGTTAAAGTTTTGTTACAAAGGCTAACTTTTTAGTTGAATTAAATTGAATTAAATTTCAAATCTATAATAGTTCCTTGGTTTTCCTCACTATTAATAATCATTTCGCCTCTATGTTGAGAAACAAGATGTTTAACAATAGCTAGTCCTAAGCCTGTTCCACCAACACTCCGACTTTTACTAGGGTCTACTGTGAAAAATCTTTCTGTAATTCTGTGAATAAATTCCTTGGGTATTCCTATGCCTTGATCTGATATAGAGACAATATTTAAATTACCCTCTTTTTTCGTGGCAATTTTAATTTCTTTTCCCTTCTCACTATATTTAATTGAGTTATCAATAAGGTTAGTAAAAATTTCTATTAATTTATCCCGATCACCAATAATTTTGAAATTCTCAGTTTTTTGCAGATTTAAATTGATGTTATTTTTTTTAACAATGTTTTCATAGGTCTTAATCACATAACTAAGCACTTCTATTAAATCTATTTCGTGTGTAGGCCTTATGTGTTCTTGCAGCTCAATTTTTGAAAGAGATAACAAATCTCTTATTAAATTTTCCATTCTTTCAGATTGAGAAGTCATTACTGGTAATAAATTAGTAACTTCAGAGTTCTTTTTTAAATCAGCATTATTTTCAAATGTCTCAAGTCCCATTTTAATAGATTGTAGTGGGGTTCTAAGTTCGTGGGATACATTTGCAACAAAGTCAGATTTTAATTGTTGAAATTTATAAAATTCAGTTAAATCTCTCATAAAAAGCAGGCAAGATGGCTCATCAAAAAATAAATTATGATTATCTTGGTAAATTGTTACATTCATTCTGAGAACTGAAGGGTTTCGTAGCTCTATTTCAAGGTCATTAGAATTTTCACCATTAAAAGCTT
>CACFTS010000017.1 GCA_902569285.1 uncultured Pelagibacteraceae bacterium
TAATAAAGCTTATTATAAAGAAGATAATAAAATTAAAATTATAATATATGATCTTGTTGAGTCATTTTTACTAAAAAATATATCAATAATATATTCAGATCTTTTTAGTTACTTTTTAAAAAGAATAAATGATACTAAAAATTTTAATTTAGATGAAGAGTCATTATTTATAGAAATTAATACAAAATTATTAAATGCATAAACATTACTATATTACAACACCAATCTATTATCCTTCCGCTAAACCTCACATGGGGCATGCTTATTCAAGTATAATTGCTGATTTTTTTGCAAGATTTAAGAGAATTGATGGTTATAAAGTTTATTTTTTAACTGGTACTGATGAACATGGGCTTAAAATTCAAAGAGCTGCAAAAAGTAAAGGGATTGAAACTTTAAAATTTTGTGATCAAATAAGTAAAACCTTTAAAGATTTATCTAAAACTCTAAATCTAACAAATACAGACTTTATTAGAACAACAGAACCACGTCATAAAAAATCTGTTCAACATTTATGGAATGAATTAGTAAAAAATGATGATATTTATTTATCTAAATATTCTGGATGGTATTCTGTTTCGGATGAAGCTTTTTATAATGAAGATGAAGTTGAAGAAATTGAAGGTAAAAAATTATCAATTACATCAAAATCTTCTGTCGAATGGGTCGATGAAGAATCTTATTTTTTTAGATTATCCAAATGGGAAAAACCTTTATTAGATTTTTATAAAAAAAATCCTGATTTTATCTCTCCAGAACCTAGAAAAAATGAAGTTATAAATTTTGTTAAAAGTGGTTTAAAAGATTTATCAGTTAGCAGAAAAAGTTTATCTTGGGGTATTAAAGTACCAAATAATAAAGATCATGTCATATATGTTTGGTTAGATGCACTAACAAATTATATAAGTGCTCTTAATTATCCAAATAATGATGACAACTTGTTTAAAAAATTTTGGCCAGCATCCATACATTTAATTGGAAAAGATATACTTAGATTTCACGCTGTTTATTGGCCTGCCTTTTTACTTGCAGCTAATATAGAACTTCCTAAAAAAGTTTATGGTCATGGATGGATACTTTCTGGAGATGAAAAAATGTCAAAATCAAAAGGTAATATATTAGATCCAATTAAAATAATTAAAGAATATGGCATAGATCCTTTAAGATATTATTTAATTAAAGAAGTATCGTTTGGTAATGATGGAAATATTTCTCAAGAAAGATTAGAAGATTGCATTAATAGTGATTTAGCAAACAATTTTGGCAATTTATGTCAACGTGTTACTGCATTTACTATTAAAAATTGCCAGAGCAAAGTTCCAATTAAAATTAAATTTAATAAAGATGATTTAGATATTTTAGATAAATATAAAAATAGTTTAGAAGAAATAAGAATTAAAATTGATAATCAAAATATCAACTTTTATATAGATTATATTGTTAATTCATTATTTGAAGCTAATAAATATTTTAATGACCAAGAACCTTGGAAAAAGAAAGATGATTTATTAAGATTGAACACAATCATTTTTACTAGCCTTGAAATTATTAGAAAGATAAGTTTCTTGTTGTATCCAATAATTCCAGACTCTTCATTGAAAGCACTTAAAATTTTTAATCTTAAAGAAAAAGATATAAATTTAACCTCAATAGGGAAAAATGATTTTTTAACTAAAGGAAATAATATCAATAAAATAAATATTCTTTTTAATAAAATAGAAAAAAAAAATGATTGATTCACATTGTCATTTAGATCATGAACCATTATTAAGTGATTTAAATAATATCATACAAAGAGCAAAGAATATTGGAATTGAGAAACTATTAACAATATCAACTTCTCTTGAAAGTTTTTCCAGAGTTAAAGAAATTGTTAATAAAGATGAAATAATTTATGGTACTATAGGTATTCATCCACATGAATCAAAAAAAGATATAATTGATACTAAATTTATTGTTAAAAATTTAAAAGAAAATAAGAAAATAATAGGTATTGGTGAAACAGGATTAGATTTTTATTATAATAACAGTGATAGAGAAAAACAATTAAACAGTTTTAAGGTACATATTGAAGCTTCATTAAAAACTAATGTTCCATTGATAATACACTCAAGAGATGCTGAAGAAGAAACTTTTGATATTTTAAATAAATATAAAGATCAAAAACTCAAAATTTTAATGCATTGCTTCACTGGATCAAAAAAATTTGCAGAAAAACTTTTAAATTTTAATACCTTTTTTTCAGCTAGTGGTATTATAACTTTTAAAAATACTATTGACTTACAAAATACATTCAAATTTTTGCCTCTTGATAAAATATTAATTGAAACGGATAGTCCATTTTTAGCTCCTGTACCTAATAGAGGAAAAAAAAATGAACCGTCTTTTATCGATTTTACAGCAGCGAAACTTGCTGAAATTAAAGATATACAAAAAACTGAACTTGTTAAAATAACTACAAATAATTTTAATAATCTTTTTTTTTAAATAATATTTTATGAAATTTATTATACTTGGATGCGGAAGTTCTATGGGTGTGCCAAGACCCGATGGTTTCTTTGGTAATTGTGATCCTAAAAATAAAAAAAATTATAGAACAAGGTGTTCTGCTTTAATTAAAACTTCCGATGAAAATATTTTAATAGATACTTCACCAGATTTACGCCAACAGTTGTTAAGACATAAGATTAAAAAAATTAATAAAGTACTTTTCTCTCATATGCATGGAGATCAAACACATGGTATAAATGATTTAAGATCATTTTATATAAATGATAAAAATCAAATTAATGTTTATGCTGATAAATTTACTTCTAAATATTTAAAACATAGTTTTTCATATATTTTTAAAAGTTTTTCGAAAGAATATCCGGCAATATTAAAATTAAATAAATTAACAAAAAATATTTTTATAAATAATAATAAAAAAAAAATTAAAATAAAATCTATTGAAGTGGAACATGGCAAAGTTAAATCTAATTGTTTTATAATTGATCAAAAACTTGCTTATATAAGTGATGTGAATAAAATTTACAATAAAGATTATAAATATTTTAAAAATCTAAGATATTTAATAATTGATTGTTTATGGTACAATGTTCATCCTTCTCATTTTAACTTAGATAATTGTCTATCAATCATAAAAAAATTTAAGCCAAAAAAAGCTATTTTAACAAATTTATCACCAGTTTTAGATTACAAAATACTTAAAAAACTTTTACCAAAAAATGTAATTCCGGCTCATGATGGACTTACAATAAAATTATAAAATATCTTCTATTTTATTTATTATTTTTTTTGACATTGGTTTTGTAAATGATGAAAATGTATCTTCAATTTTACCTTCTTTGTTTATTAAAATTTTATGAAAGTTCCATTTTGGAATTGCAGATTTACCGTGATTATTTTCAGCCCATTTAAATAATTCATGTGCCTTTTTACCTTTTACCTCTGTAATATTTGATAAAGGAAAATTAATATTAAAATTTACTTCACAAAATTCTTTAACTTCAGAATTACTTTTCTTTTCTTGATTAAATGAATTTGATGGAACACCAAGTACAATCAAACCTTTTGATTTATATTTATCCCACAGTTCTTGTAATTCTTCATACTGTTTTGTAAAACCACAATAACTTGCTGTATTAACAATTAAAACAACTTTGTTTTTATATTCATTAAAATTAATTATTTTGCCAGAGATACTTTTTATTTCAAAATCATAAAAAACTTTATCATAATTTGCCATAACTGAATTTTTAAAAAAAAAAATAAATACTGTTAATCCTATTAATATAAATTTCTTCATTTATTAGGTGATAGTAATACTAAGAAGTAACCAAATAAAGTAGATAGTAGCGACCCAGTTAATACACCTATTTTTACGCCATTCATGTACTGTATGTTTTCAACGAATGCTAAATTTCCAACGAAAAGACTCATTGTAAAACCAATTCCGGTTAATACTCCAACACCGTAAAAATTAAACCAATTTGAATTGTTTGGCATTTGTGCAATTTTTGTCTTGATTGATACATATGAGAAAAGAAAAACTCCTAATTGTTTACCTATAAATAGTCCTAGTAAAATTCCTAATGGTACTTTATTTAATAGAGATTCTAGAGATAAATCTTCGAAAGATACACCTGCGTTAGCAAAAGCAAATAATGGCATTATACCAAATGCTACATAAGGGCTAATTGAATGTTCAACTTTAATTAATAAAGAAAAATCTTTTTCTTTTTTTCTGTGAGGTATCGTTATTGCTAATAAGACACCAGCAATTGTAGCATGAATACCTGAATTGTGTGTAAAGTCCCAAAGAAAGATACCTAAAATTAAATATGGTAAAAATTTTTTTATATTAAATTTGTTAATAATTAACAAAATAATAAAAGCTAGCAACATTAGGCTTAAATATTTAATACTTAAATCTCCAGAGTAGAATAGGGCAATGATTATTATTGCCCCTAAATCATCAATAATCGCAAGAGCAGTTAAAAAAACTTTTAAAGATAATGGAACTCTTTTTCCTAATAATGATAAAACACCCAACGAGAAAGCAATATCAGTAGCTGATGGTATAGCCCATCCATTTAAAGTTTCATTATCACCCAAATTTATTAAAATATAAATTAATGCAGGAACTATCATTCCACCTATAGCAGCAATTATTGGAAGTAAAGCTTGCTTAATATTAGAAAGTTCCCCTTGTAAAAACTCCCTTTTTATTTCTAAAGTAACAAAAAAAAAGAATATTGCCATTAAGACATCATTTATCCAATGTAGAACAGATAATTTTAATCCAAAATTATTTATACCTAGGAATAAATATTTATTTAATGTTGAAAAATATAATTCTGATAAATTTGAGTTACTAATTATTAATGCAATTATAGCAGCAAATAACAAAACTAATCCGCTCGCAGCCTCAAGTTTAAAAAACCATTTAAAAGGTTTTGATAAATAATTGATCATAATTAAATTAAGTCTTTAATAAATAATTCAATATCTTTCAATGTTTCAAAAAGGCTTAATATTGTTACTTCTAACTTTGGAAACAATTGATATAAGGGTGAACTAAAAGTATCAATTACAATTATTAAGGCAACAAATGAAATTATTGTAACTAAAATATAAGATAAAAATTTTCCAAAACTAAAGTCAGATTTATCTTTATATTTTGTTAGTTCATAATTTCTTTTATTATTAATTTTAATTTTAGATATATTTTGTCTTTCTATATCCACTTCTTGATCAATAATAGGTTTTTTTTTTTGAATTTTAGTTTCTATATTATCTATTGAAATTTCTTTATGTTTATTAAAAAACCAAACATGATTACATGATCCACATTGAATAGTTCTACCTGTTTTAGGAATAAGTTTTGAGTTTACTTCAAATTTTTTATTACAATTTTCACATATAATAATCATCATTATTTATACCATAAATGTTCATTTTTTTTACATTTAGATTTACTTTTATAATCTGATATATATGGTCAAAATTAATTAATAAATCAAAATAATATTTAGTAATGTTTTTTTTTAAAAAAAAAAATGAAAAATTAACAAACAGTACATTAAAAATTCTTTCTGGTTACAATTATAGATATAGAAATATTGGTAAAGAGTCTGAAAAAACCATTATTAAATACGCCAATTATTTTAATTTTGATTATGAAATAGATAAAAGGAATTCATTTGAAAGACATTTTTATTGGTTAAAAATTAAAATGCTTATCAATAATCTTGAAAGTGGAAATCATAAGTTTTATCTATGGTTAGATGCAGACACATTTGTTTGTAGATATGAAAATATTTTAAATCATGTAGATAAGTCAAAACATATATTTATCCATAATCAATTTTTTAAGTCAAAACATAAAACTAAAATTCCAAATGTAAATTATTTAACATGGGGTCCTAACGTTGGTGTTATATTGGTTAGAAATACAAAATGGTCTTTAAATTTTTTCAAAAATGTTTGGAATAAAAAAAAATATTTAACACATCATTGGCCTGATAATGCAGCTTTTATGGATGAGCTTGGTTATAAAGCAGAAATATCAAAACTCTCAGATAATAATCCTTCTAAAAAAGTATTAAATAAATTCTTTTTTTTATCAGGTTTATGGAACAGCATGCCAAATAAAAATTTTATCAATCCTAAAAATAATGAAATTTCTAATTTTTACTTCAATCCAATAATCATACACTTAGCAGGTATTAGACGAAGAGATAGAATAAATTTCATAAAGAAGCATAAAAATATATTTCTTTAATTTTTTTTAATAAATAAATCTTGTATTTGTTTTATAGTATATAAATTTAAATAACAATTATATCCACTTGTTTTCCTTTGTTCATCTTTGTCTAAAATTTCACAAATTGGTTTAGATAAAGAAAAAGGATGTTCAGATAAATCAATTTCCCTAAATTCACCATCTGGTATATCTATGTTTATAATATTTTTTTTTATATTTTTTAATTTATATGAAGTTAATAAAATATATTTAATATTACTATTTACAAAATTTTCAAAAAATAAGTTTATATTATTAAAAGATAAGTGGATTAAACAGTCTCTACAAATCATTAAATCAACTTTTGGTAATTTATCTGTTGTTATATCTAATGAAATAAAATTTATATTTTTATCCTTGTAAATGTTGTTATTTTTATTAATTAGTTTTTCTACAATATCGCCACCAATATATTTTAAATTTTTATTCAAAATTGATTGAATCCAGTTAAAATCTCCACATGGAGCATCTAAAATACTCGCAATATTATATTCTTTAATTAAATTAGTTATTTCTTTTCTAATGTTTTTTGTATTTTTATATTCTGAACCTAATCCTGAAACACTTTCTTTAGATGACCAAAAATTAGTTTTATAAATTAATTCAAATTTTTTTTTAGCAGAATTTTGTTCAAATATCTTTTCTTTTTTTTTATTGTAAATTTTTTTATTAATTACTCTAATAGGTGTTAAGATAATTTTTAATATTGTCTTAATTAAACCATTGGATTCATAAAATTTTAAATATCTTTTTAAAATAAACATTTTAATAACTCAAAATTATAAGGATTTAATTAATACCTGATAGGAAAATATAGAAGGTAAAATCAATTATTTCTACTTTTCCTTAAAATTTTGTTTTTTCTTTTTATTGAAAACATAAGTAAAACCGCTATAACGAACTCATTCGGAGTGTAGCGCAGCCTGGTAGCGCATCTGGTTTGGGACCAGAGGGTCGCAGGTTCAAATCCTGCCACTCCGACCATCAATAGTTAAGTATATCAATACTTATTTAATCATTAAACTAAACGAGAGGATAAACCGGAGGATTAATGTAGTTTATTTTATTTATGTTAGAGTAGGGTAATGAAAATAAATTATAAAAAAAAATTTTTTTTCTTAGTGAAAAAAACAGAAAAAAGAATACTTTTTAACAAAAAATTTTTTCCTAAAGATGTATTTTTAAAGAAAATTTATAAAGAAAATCATCAACTTTTACAGAATGGAAAAAAACTAAAAAGTAATAAAGATTTCAAAAAAGCAGAAGAATATGCCACTGATATCATGCTTAGACTTGATGATTGGATGTTTGATGGTAGACATTACACCAAGAAATTAAAGAAACCCATTTTAACTTTTAAACCAGATTTAAAATCAGAATATCATGTTATTGAATTTCATTGTGGAGATCTTTATCTGAGAAATAATGTAAATTCTGATGAAGACTTGCATTACAGCTATCAAAAAATAAAAACATATTTTAGTTCAAATAAGAAAAATATAAATAAATTCAGATGGGGTATGGTTTATTCCTATCCACAGCCAAAAGAAATTAAAAAATTAAAAGAAACCCAAAAATTTGATCATCATTTGTATCTTAACATATTATCATTTCAGGCTATTTCTTATAATTATTTTTCTGATGCAAAAAATATTCTTATAATTACATCTGATTTACTAAAAGAAAATTTAGATCCTTTGGTAAATTTTATAAACAGATTAAAGGATCTTAAAAAGGTAAGATTTTACGACGTTGCTTATGATACAATAACGGGATATCCAGTTAATAATTTAAATTATTTTGAACAAGAACTTAGTAATCCGAATTTTTTTAATTACAATAATGTTAATTTAAAGCAAAAAAAAATAAAATTAAAAAACTTACTTAAATTGAGAAATTCAATTAATAAAAAAATTAAATTTCAAATTCAAACGTTTGACTTTGAAGATAATGGCTATGAATACAATACAATTATCTAATAAGAAAAAAAGATTAAACGAGAGGATTTTGAGAGGATTTTAGATATACCAACCGCAATTATCTCAACAAAATCAATGCTCATTTTCTTGCATATTTGTCAATTTTTCCAATTCAATTTGAACAAGAATTGGTATAAACACTAGGCGGATTGGAGATTTGTTCGATAGGTTCGAATCCTGCCACTCCGACCATCTTTATGAAAAAAGCAAAAATTTATATTCCTAATAAAAATCCAATGCAATCTGGTGTGGGAAAACTTGATAAATGGATTTTAGAATTCGAAACTACTGATCCAACAAAAAATCCACTAATGGGTTGGGAGAGTTCTAATGACACTTTAAGTGAAGTTAAATTAGAATTTTCTACAAAAGAATTAGCAATTAATTATGCTAAAAAGAAAAAAATAGAATTTGAAATAATTGAACCAAAAAAAAGAAAGATCGTAAAAAAGTCTTATGCAGATAACTTTTTAAAATAAAAAAAATGTTTAAATTTTTCATTCAAAAAAAATGGTTCCTTTGGAGTATATTGGGATCAATTTTTATACTTATTTCAACATGGTATCAAGTTCAGTTAGATGTTAAAATTAATGAATGGTTTGGTGAATTTTATGATACTTTACAAAAAGCTTTAACTACACCCAATTCTGTTTCTGAAACTGAATTCATTGGTTATCTTTTTACATTTGCTAAAATTGCTGCTTTATGGATTTTAATAGCTGTATTCACTGGATTTTTTACAAGTCATTGGGTTTTTAGATGGAGAACATCAATGGCAGATTACTATCATGAACAATGGTTGAAAGCGAGATTAACTGAAGGAGCTTCTCAAAGAGTTCAAGAAGATACATTAAAATTTGCGAGAATTATGGAAGGCTTAGGAACTGGTTTATTAGACAGCATAATGACTTTAATTGCATTTACTCCTATACTTTGGGGGTTATCAAAACAAATTGATGTTTTACCATGGATAGGGAAAGTTGATCATGCTCTTGTTTGGGTAGCTATTATTTCAGCTTTAGGTGGAACATTACTTTTGGCAGCAGTTGGAATTAAACTTCCTGGAATTGAATATGATATTCAAAAAGAAGAAGCTGGATATAGAAAAGAATTAGTACATGGTGAAGATGATCCGATACGAGCTGCACCACCTACTATTGGACAATTATATAACAGAGTAAGAGGAATACACTACAAATCATACTTTCATTATTTATATTTCAACACTGTAAAATGGAGTTATTTTCAAGGAATGGTTATTGTTCCTTATTTGGCTTTAGCACCAACTATTGTTACTGGAGCAATTACTTTGGGTTTTGTTCAACAAATTACTAGAGCTTTTGGTAGAGTAGAGGGATCACTTCAATATCTTGTCAAAAGTTGGTCTACTATAGTTGAGTTGATTTCAGTTTGGAAAAGATTAAGAGAATTTGAAGCTAAACTAGAAATTTCAAAAATAAAAGCTATTTCATAATGTCTCTTGATAAAAAATTTGAAAATCTCTTTATTCAAGTTTCTATTAAAGCAGCTCTATCTTCTTTTTATTGGGTTGGAAAAAAAAACAAAAAATGCAGCTGATCAAGCTGCTGTAGATACAATGAGAAATGAATTGAATAAGATTGATATGAAAGGCAAAATTGTTATAGGAGAAGGAGAACTTGATGAAGCACCTATGCTTTATATTGGTGAAACCGTGGGAACAAATAATGGACCTGAACTAGATATTGCTGTAGACCCTTTAGAAGGAACTAATTTTGCTGCAAACAATTTACCTGGAGCTTTATCGGTTATTTCAATAGCTGAAAAATCAAATTTATTTAACGCTCCAGAAACATATATGAATAAAATATCCGCAAATGTAAAAGATCATGATATTATTGATCTTGATTATCCTATTAAAAAAAATATTTACAATTTAGCTGAATTCAAAAATAAAAAACCTTCTGATTTAACTGTATGTTTATTGGATAGACCACGTCATAAAAATATAATTGAAGAATTAAAAAATCTTAATGTAAATTTAAAACTTATTAGTGATGGCGACGTTTCTGGAGCTTTATTGGTTACAGAACAAAAACATAATATCGATTTATTCTTAGGTATAGGAGGTGGTCCAGAAGGTGTTCTTGCAGCTTCTGCATTAGATGCATTTGGTTGTTTTTTTCAATGTCGTTTTTTATTTGATACAGAAAATGACAAATTAAGAGCGAAAAAGATGGGTATTACAAATTTAGAAAAAAAGTATGATTTAAAGGAAATAATTACAGGTGATTCAATTTTTTGTGCTACAGGAATAACCTCAGGTGATTTAGTATCTGGAATAGATATTAAAAACAATAACTTTAAATCTGAGACATTAATTACTCATAAATCCACTGGGTTAAAAAAGATTATTCAAAAAACACAAAAGGTTTGATAAAATTAATAAGTCTTGATTATACCAATATTATACAATAAAAAACTCACATTTGGTCCCTTCGTCTATCGGTTAGGACACGTGGTTTTCATCCTCGAAAGAGGGGTTCGATTCCCCTAGGGACCGCCACATTTATGATGTTTTATGTTTATATGCTTAAAAGTGTAAATAATAAAATAACCAAAACATACGTTGGATATACAAATAACTTAAATTTAAGACTTAAAAAACATAATTCTGGTAAAGGAGCAAAGTCAACGCGTGGTTATAAATGGAAAATTATCTATAAAAAAATATTTTATGATAAAAGATTAGCTATGTCATTTGAATATAAATTAAAAAAAGATAAAAAAAAAAGAAAAACTTTATTAGACCTAAATTGAATATGAAAATTGCATCAATCTTACCATATAAAGAAAATTATACACAAAAAGGAGCTGGAGCAGTCGCTTTATGGATTAGTGACTTTATGAGAGACTCTATTTATAAAAAAAATACTTTTGTTATTGGTAGCACGAACAACAAAAATTTTTTGACTAAAAAATATATAAATATAAATATTAATAATATTAATTCGAAACTAAATAGTACAACAAAAGAATATTCAAATAGGATTATTAAAAAAATCAAGAATCTAAATTTTGATATTATAGAATTACATAACAGACCAATTATGGTTAAAGAATTTTTTAAAAAAATAAATTCTAAAATTATTTTATATTTTCACAATGATCCAACCACTATGAAAGGTGCTAAATCAATTGATGAACGAATGTATTTATTAGAAAATGTTGATAAAATAATTTTTATTTCTAAGTGGGTTAAAAAAAGATTTTTTAAAAATTTACCAATACTTTCTGATAATAAAACACAAATTATTTATCATAGTATTGATCCAATTAAAAAAAATATTAAAAAAAATAAACAAATTATTTTTGTAGGTAAACTAAATGAATCAAAAGGTTATGATTTATATTGCAAATCAATGTTTAAAGTCTTAGATACAAACCAAAATTGGAAGGCTTATTCTATTGGCGAGGAAAAAAGATTTCAAGATTTTACAACACACAGAAGACACTTTAATTTAGGTCAAATATCTCATAAAAAAGTTTTAGACTATTTAAGTAAATCTGAAATAGC
>CACFTS010000018.1 GCA_902569285.1 uncultured Pelagibacteraceae bacterium
AAAAATATCAATAAAGACAAGGCAATATGCCAAAAGACAGACTACTTGGAGTAGAGGAAATATGTTGGATTGGAAGAAGATGAAGCCAAACAGCTTAAATAAATTTTTAAAAAAAATTTAGATAATACGTACTTAGCCTTGACCAATTAGCACAACTTCAGCTAGATTGCATGAATGTCTAAATTATGTTCAGGAGCTGAAATAGTATTCAAATGTCTTGAAGATCAAGATGTTGAATTTATTTTTGGATATCCAGGTGGTGCAGTATTACCTATTTATGATGAATTAAAAAACCATTCATCGATAAAACATATTTTAGTAAGACATGAACAAGGAGCAGGACATGCTGCTGAAGGATATGCAAGATCTTCAGGTAAACCTGGTGTTGTTTTAGTTACATCGGGTCCAGGTGCAACAAATGTAGTTACAGCTTTAACGGATGCGTACATGGATTCGGTACCTTTGGTTTGTATTTCTGGGCAAGTACCTACTCATTTAATTGGAACTGATGCTTTTCAAGAATGTGACACAACAGGAATTACTAGACCATGTACAAAGCATAATTGGCTAGTTAAAGATGTAAAAGACTTATCAAAAATTTTACATGAAGCCTTCAGAGTTGCAACAACAGGAAGACCAGGACCAGTATTAGTTGATATTCCTAAAGATATTCAATTTGCTAAAATAAATTATTCAAAACCAAAAAAAGAAAAAAAAATTAATAATAAGTTGCATAATAAATTTACTCAAAAAGAAATTGATGAATTAATTAATTTAATTTCTAAAGCAAAAAAACCAGTAATTTATACTGGAGGAGGAGTTATTAACTCTGGACCTAAAGCAAGTGAAGCATTGAGAGAATTTGTAAGATTAATTGGTTTTCCAATTACATCAACATTACAAGGTCTTGGTGCATTTCCAGGTGAAGATAATCAATTTATTGGAATGTTAGGAATGCATGGGACTTATGAGGCGAACAATGCCATGCATGATTGTGACTTATTAATTAATATTGGAGCAAGGTTTGATGACAGAATTACAGGTAAGATAGATGAGTTTTCGCCTAAATCAAAAAAGGTTCATATTGATATTGATCCGTCTTCAATTAATAAAATTATAAAAGTAGATCTAGCAATAGTTGGAGATGTAAATGAAGTAATTAAGTCAGCTATAAAAAAAATAAATAAAAAACAAAATGGTTTAAAAAATTCAAATAAACAAAAAATATCAAAGTGGTGGGAACAGATTCAAAAATGGAGAACAAAAGATTCTTTAAACTTTATTAATAGCGATACAACAATAAAACCACAATATGCTGTTCAAAGATTATATGAATTAACAAAAAATCAAGATACTTTTATTACTACCGAAGTTGGTCAACATCAAATGTGGGCTGCGCAACATTATAAATTTAATAAACCTAATAGATGGATGACTTCAGGTGGTCTTGGTACCATGGGATATGGTCTTCCAGCGGCAGTTGGTGTCCAAATTGCTCATCCAGACAAATTGGTTATTGATATTGCTGGTGAAGCTTCAGTTTTAATGACCATGCAAGAAATGTCTACAGCAGTTCAATATAATTTGCCTATTAAAATTTTTATTTTAAATAATCAATATATGGGAATGGTAAGACAATGGCAGGAATTACTTCATGAAAAAAATTATTCAGAGAGTTATTCTGAAGCATTACCAGATTTTGTTAAATTAGCCGAAGCTTATGGATGTAAAGGAATTAAAGTTGATAATCCAAATGAGTTAGATCATAAAATAAAAGAAATGCTTGAATATGATGGTCCAGTAATATTTGATTGTAATGTTGATCCAAGTGAAAATTGTTTCCCAATGATTCCATCAGGAAAACCTCATAATCAAATGATTTTAGGACCTAGTGATAAAAAAGAGAAAAAAATTACCAGCAAAGGAAAAATATTAGTTTAATGACAAAACCTAAATCAGCATACAGCATACCAACTAAAAAAGGTAAATTAGGTACACATATATTTGTTGTATGGGTAGATAATGAAGCTGGTGTGTTAGCAAGAGTAGTTGGTTTGTTTTCTGGTAGAGGTTACAATATAGAGTCTTTAGCTGTAGCTGAAGTTGATGCAGCAAAAAATATTTCAAGAATTACTATAGTCACAACAGGAACACCTCAAGTAATTGATCAAATAAAATTACAATTGAAAAAATTAGTTCCCGTTCATAAAGTAGCTGATTTTAAAAGAGAAGATAAAAAAGTAATATTTAAAGAAATGGCTTTACTTAAAGTTGTAGGAAAGAAAAAAAAGATAGAAAAATGTCTTAAAGCCTGTAAAAGATTTAATCCAGTAATATTGGATAAAACAAAACAATCTGTTGTTATTCAGATAACTGCTCTTAGAAGAGAAATTGACAAAATGAGTAAAAAATTAAAACCTTTAGGTTTAATAAGCACTTCAAGAACTGGAGCTATAGCAATGACCAGAGGTGCAGAAGTTTTTAAATAAATAAATTAGGAGAAAAAAAATGAAAATGTTTTATGAAAAAGATACTGATGCAAATCTTATAAAAGATAAAAAAATTGCAATCTTTGGTTATGGTAGTCAAGGACATGCTCATGCATTAAATTTAAAAGATAGTGGTGTAAAAGAAGTTGTGGTGGCTTTAAGGGAAGGTTCATCAAGTATTGCTAAAGCAGAGTCAAAAGGTCTTAAGGTTATGAATTTATCTGATGCAGCAGAGTGGGCAGATGTTGTTATGATTTTAACACCAGATGAATTACAAGCATCAATTTATAAAAATAATATAGAACAGAGAGTTAGAGAAGGAACTTCAATTGCTTTTGCTCATGGTTTAAATGTTCATTATGATTTAATTAAAGCTAGAAAAGATTTAGATGTATTTATGGTTGCTCCAAAAGGACCTGGTCATTTAGTTAGAAGTGAATATGAAAAAGGAGGTGGAGTTCCCTGTTTATTTGCCGTTCATCAAAATGGCTCAGGTAAAGCTAGAGATTTAGCTATGTCTTATGCTTCGGCTATTGGTGGTGGAAGATCTGGAATAATTGAAACAACTTTTAAAGATGAAGTTGAAACTGATTTATTTGGCGAACAAACTGTTCTTTGTGGGGGACTAGTTGAATTAATAAAGAATGGTTATGAAACTTTAGTAGAAGCAGGTTATGAACCTGAGATGGCATATTTTGAAACAGTTCATGAAGTTAAATTAATTGTTGATCTAATTTATGAAGGTGGAATAGCTAATATGAATTATTCAATATCAAATACTGCTGAATATGGTGAGTATCAATCCGGTCCAAGAATAATTAATAGAGAAGAAACAAAAAAAAGAATGAAAGAAGTTTTAGCAGATATTCAATCAGGAAAGTTCACTAAAGAATGGATGAATGAGTGTAAAAATGGTCAGAAAAACTTTCTTGCTACACGAGCAAAACTAGCTGAGCATCCAGTTGAAAAAGTTGGTGCAAATTTAAGAGCAATGATGCCTTGGATTAGTAAGAAAAAGCTAGTTGATAGTGATAAAAGCTAATTTTAATTAAATAAATAGACTATAAAATTGAAAATAATTCACCTATACTTTCCTTATAATAATTAGGAGGGGAAAATGAAATTTAAAAATTTTATTAAAATTTTATTGGCTTTTTTGATTATTTTTGCTCCAAGTAATGGAATTGCAAAAACGATTAAATGGTCAATGCAAGGTGATAGTTTAACACTAGATCCGCATGCACAAAATGAAGGTCCAACTACCCAAGTGTCTAGGCAAATTTATGAAGCTTTAGTTACTAGAGGTTTAGACATGTCAATAGGACCACAACTTGCAACTAAATGGAAAGCAGTTGATCCAAACACTTGGTACTTTTTTTTAAGAGATGACGTTAAGTTTTCTAATGGACAAAAAATGACATCTGAAGATGTTGTTTTTAGTATATTAAGAGCAAAACAACCTACATCAGATTTTAAAGAATATATTAGTACTATCTCAGGAGTTAAAGCTATTGATAATTACACAGTTCAAATTAAAACAAGTAAACCAAACCCAATTCTTTTGAACCAGTTATCAAATATATTTATAATGTCTAAGAAATGGTCAACTGATAATTTTGTAATAGCTCCACAAAATTGGGATGCAGGACAAGAAACATATTCTGCAACTAATGCATTGGGAACTGGTCCTTTTAAAATTACTTTAAGAGAACCTAATACAAAAACTGTTTTCAAAAAAAATAGTAAATGGTGGGGTAATGTTGAACATAATATAACTGAGATACAGTTACTTCCAATTAAAAATGCTGCAACAAGAGTTGCTGCTTTATTATCTGGAGAAATAGATATAGTAACTGATGCTCCTGTTCAAGACTTGAATCGTATTTCATCTTCTGGAGGACATAAAGTAGAAAGTACTCCACAGATGCGTACAATTTTTCTTGGAATGGACCAAGCTGCTGATCAACTAAGAACAGGTAATACTGGAGACAATCCTTTTAAGAAAAAAGAGGTAAGACAAGCTCTGTATCAAGCGATTGATATAGAAGCTATCAAGAAAAAAGTTATGAGAGGTTTAAGTGAACCAGCAGGAATTATAACTTTCCCAGGTGTTACAGGTTACACAAAGGCACTTGATAAAAGATTACCTTATGATGTTGGTGCAGCAAAAAAACTATTAGCTGATGCAGGCTATCCTGATGGTTTTGAAGTTGAGCTAAGATGTCCAAATGACAGATATGTAAATGATGAAGCAATTTGTACAGCTGTTGTAGGAATGTTAGGAAAAATAGGTGTTAAAGTAAATCTATTTGCTCAAACTAAAAGCAAACACTTTAAGGAACTTAAAGATAACCAAGGCGACTTTTATATGCTGGGTTGGGGTGTTCCTACTTTAGACAGTCACTACGTATTCCACTATCTATACGAAACTGATGCAAGTTGGAATAAAGTTAACTTTAGCGATGCTGAAGTTGATGCTGCAATCAGAGTAATGGAAGGTGAAGTTGATCTAGATAAAAGAAATGCTGCAATAGCAAAAGCTTGGAAAATTGTAAGAGATAATATTGCTTATCTTCCTTTACATCACCAAGTAATTTCTTGGGCATCAAAATCAAATGTTGATGTTCCTATAAGACCGAATAATGAACCATTATTCCGTTTTTCTAAAGTAAACTAAATTAATTATTACAAGCCCTTTTATACAAAGGGCTTGTAAACAAAATTTTCGTACATTGATAAAATATTTTTTGAAGCGTTTATTTCAATCAGCAATGGTTATGCTGGTTGTTGCTTTTGTTTCATTCTCTTTATTCAATTTTGTAGGTGATCCAATTAATAATATGGTTGGAGAGGAAACTTCAGATGAAGAAAGAGCTGAACTTAGAGATACTTTAGGATTAACAGATCCGATTCATATTCAATTTTCTAGATTTGTAGTTAATGCTTCAAAAGGTGAGTTTGGAATTTCTTATCAATTAAGAAGACCAGTTTCAGAATTAATTTATGAAAGATTACCAGCAACTATTGAGTTGGTTTTAATTTCAGCTTTAATTGCACTTGTTTCAGGTACTTTGTTAGGAGTTTATACAGGAATAAACCGAAAGGGTTTTTTGAGTGACATTATATTAGCTATTTCACTGCTGGGAGTATCACTTCCTACATTTGTTATTGGAATATTATTTATTTATCTTTTTGCTGTAATCTTAGGAATATTACCTTCTTTTGGAAGAGGTGAAGTTGTTAATATAGGATTTTGGTCTACGGGTTTTTTAACATTGTCTGGCTTAAAGGCTATAATTCTTCCATCTGTAACACTTAGTCTTTTTCAAATGACATATATTATCAGACTTGTTCGAGCTGAAATGATGGAAATATTGCAAACAGATTATATTAAGTTTGCAAGAGCAAGAGGTATAAGTGAAAAAAGTATTCATTACAAACACGCATTAAAAAATGGCTTAATACCTGTAATTACTATTGCAGGAATTAACATTGGTACACTAATAGCCTTTTCAATAATTACAGAAACAGTTTTTCAATGGCCTGGAATGGGTTTTCTTTTTATACAAGCTGTTCAGTTTGTAGATATACCTATTATGTCTGCTTACTTAGTTTTCATTGCATTTGTTTTTGTGATGATAAATTTTATTGTTGATATTCTATATTATTTTATCGATCCAAGAATTAGAGTTAAAGCGGAGGCTGTAAGTGGATAATAGAAAATTAACTTGGTTCGGTAGAGTTAAAGACAGTGATATTTATTATAGTTTTATAAAATCACCTACGGCCATTGTTTCTACTTTTATATTAATAATAATTTTCTTCTGCTCTTTTTTTGTTGAATTTGTAACGCCATATAACCCATTTGACCCATCATCATTATCTTTAATGGATGCATTTACCCCACCTTCATGGACAGAAGATGGTCTTGCTAAATTTATTTTAGGAACCGATGGGCAAGGTAGAGATATGTTATCGACGATTCTTTATGGGTCAAGAATTTCATTAATCGTAGGTTTTTCTGCAGTTATATTTGCTCTAGTGTTAGGAGTAGGATTGGGATTAAGTGCAGGGTATTTTGGTGGAAAATACGAAATGATTGTCATGAGATTAACAGACGTACAGTTAACTGTACCAAGTATTTTAATGGCTCTTTTAGTTGATGGAATTGCACGTGGAATTATTACAAGAGAATTACATGATGAAATGGCAATTTACGTTTTAATTTTTGCAATAGGTATTTCAGAGTGGCCTCAATTTGCAAGAGTATCAAGAGCCGCTACTTTAGTTGAAAAAAATAAAGACTATGTTTCTGCTTCAACAATTATTGGAGTTTCAAATTTAATTATTATGTTTAAACACATCTTGCCAAATATTTTAAGACCAGTTTTAGTAATTGGAACAATAGGACTTGCACTAGCAATAATAGCTGAAGCTACACTAAGCTTTTTAGGAGTTGGCGTTCCACCCACAACACCTTCATTAGGGACATTAATTAGACTTGGAAATGATTTTTTATTTTCTGGTGAATGGTGGATTACATTTTTTCCAGCAATATTTTTAGTTGTATTAGCATTTTCAATTAACTTACTAGGAGATTGGATGAGAGATACTCTTAATCCAAAATTAAACTAATGACATTTTTGAAAATAAATAATTTAAGCGTTAATTATGAAATGCGAAGAGAAACAGTTTATGCAGCAAAGAAAGTAAATATAAATGTTGAAAAAGGTGAAATACTTGGTCTGGTAGGAGAATCTGGTTCTGGAAAAAGTACAGTTGGTAATGCAATAATTAATCTTATTGATGAACCTGGTAAAGTATCGGGTGGATCAATAATTTTAGATGGAACAGATATTTATGAAAATCCTGAAAATATTCTTAAACTAAGAGGAAAAAAAATAGGTCTTATTTTTCAAGACCCTCAAACATCTTTAAATCCTATACTTACAATAGGAGAACAATTAATTGAAACAATTCAAACTCATTTAAAATTAAGTTCAGAAGAAGCAAAAAATAAAGCTATTAAATTGTTAAAAGAAGTAGGAATAAAAGATGCTGAAAAAAGATTTGACAATTACCCTCATCAATTTTCAGGAGGAATGAGACAACGAGTTGTTATTTCTCTAGCACTTTGTTGTGAGCCAGAACTTTTAATTGCAGACGAACCAACAACAGCATTAGATGTCTCAATTCAATCTCAAATTTTAGATTTAATTAAAAAACTAACCAAAGAAAGAAATTTAGCAGTAATATTAATTACTCATGATATGGGTGTTATTTCAGAAACAACAAACAGAGTAGCAGTAATGAAAAATGGAGATCTTGTAGAAATAGGACCAACGAAAGAAATATTAACTAAACCTAAAGAGATTTATACAAAAGCACTTGTAAGCTCAGTTCCTCCTACAAATAAAAAAATAGATAGATTTAAAATAATTGAAAAAGAAAATAAGAGCCAAGGAGAAACAAATATTAAAATTTTAAACAGATGGACAAAAAAAGAAATTATTGATCAGGATTTGGTTAAAGTTAAAAATTTAAGCAAAACGTTTGATGATAGTTTTTTTACTGAAAGCTCTAAGAATGCTGTAATGGCTGTAGATGATGTGTCATTTAGTATTAAAGAAGGTCAATCATTTGGATTAGTGGGGGAGAGTGGAAGTGGAAAATCAACAATTGCTAAAATGATAGTTAATTTATTCAGACCAAGTTCGGGAGATATTGATTTTGACAATGTTTGCATAACAAAAATTAAGAGCAGTAAAGAAATGATGAAGTTTAGAAAACAAATTCAAATGATATTTCAAGATCCATATTCTTCTTTAAATGGAAGATTAAAAGTCAAAGATATAGTTGCAGAACCTATAAAACTTCACAATCCTTCTATTAGTTCAACAGATATAGATAGTTATATTTATGATTTATTAGAATCTGTTGAATTAACACAACAATCAGCTGAGCGTTATCCTCATGAATTTTCTGGAGGTCAAAGACAAAGAATTTCAATTGCAAGAGCATTAGCAACTCAACCGAGACTTCTTGTGTGTGATGAGCCAACCTCTGCTCTAGATGTGAGTATTCAAGCTCAAATATTAAATTTATTAAAAGATTTACAAGAACAATTAAATCTGACAATCTTATTTATTAGTCATGATTTACCTGTTGTAAGACAAATGTGTGATCGAATAGCAGTATTAAAAAATGGAAAACTTTGTGAGGTTTCAATGACTGAAGAATTATTTAAAAATCCATCGCATGAGTACACAAAAGAATTATTAACTTTAATGCCAAAAATAGAGTCGATTTATAACTAATATTTGAATGGTTTTGAATAGTTAAATAATTAAGATAAATTTTACTAATTATTTTACAATCTCACTTATAGATTGTATTATAGATTTTAAAAAAATTTAAGTTATGAACGATAAAGATAAAGTCTTTATATTTGATACAACAATGCGTGATGGTGAGCAATCACCTGGAGCATCAATGAGTCTTGAAGAGAAGATTCAGATTTCAAGAATTTTTGATGAGTTAGGTATTGACATTATTGAAGCAGGTTTTCCGATAGCTTCACCTGGAGATTTTGAAGCAGTTAAAGCCATAAGTAAAATTTTAAAAAATTCAATACCTGCCGGTTTGTCTAGGGCAAACAAAAAAGATATTGACGCATGTCATGAGGCATTAAAATCTGCTCCTAGATTTAGAATTCACACTTTTATTTCAACAAGTCCACTTCATATGAAACACAAATTAAATAAAACTCCAGAACAAGTTGTGGATGCAATAAAAGAAAGTGTTACATATGCAAGAAAATTTACAGATGATGTTGAATGGTCTTGTGAGGATGGAACAAGAACAGATATGGATTTTATGTGTAAAATAGTAGAACTTGCAATTAAAAGTGGTGCTAAAACAGTTAACATTCCTGATACTGTTGGTTACACAACTCCATCAGAATTTACAAAAATAATTACAACTTTAAAAAATAAAGTTCCAAATATTGATAAAGCAATCTTATCAGTTCATTGTCATAATGATTTAGGGTTAGCCGTAGCAAATTCTTTAGCAGGTGTTTCGGCTGGAGCAAGACAGGTGGAATGCACAATTAATGGAATTGGTGAAAGAGCAGGAAATGCAGCTTTAGAAGAAATAGTAATGGCAATTAGAACTAGAAATGATTTGATGCCTTATACAACTGGAATTAAAACAGAGTTATTGAGTAAAGCTTCAAAAGTTGTATCAAACGCAACATTTCCTGTGCAGTTTAACAAAGCTGTTGTTGGAAAAAATGCTTTTGCACATGAAGCAGGTATTCATCAAGATGGGATGCTTAAAAATAGAGAAACTTATGAAATTATGACACCAGAGAGCGTTGGAGTTAAAAAAACATCTTTGGTAATGGGTAAACATTCAGGAAGACATGCATTTAAAGAAAAATTATCAGATCTTGGTTATGTTGGTGTTACCGATGATGTAATACAAACAGCATTTGGAAAATTTAAGATATTAGCTGATAAGAAAAAACATGTTTATGATGATGATATAGCAGCATTAGTCGATGATAGTATGGTTTTAGAAAAAAATGTTATTAATTTGAAATCTTTAAAAGTTTTTGCAGGAACAGGTGAACCACAAAAAGCTGAAATGACCCTTGATGTTTATGGAGAAGTTAAAAAAACTTCAGAGACTGGAGATGGACCTGTAGATGCAATATTTAAATGCATAAAAGTTTTATTTCCTCACGATGTTAAACTTTTATTGTACCAAGTTCATGCTGTGACTGAAGGAACAGATGCTCAAGCAACAGTAAGTGTTCGTATTGAGGAAAATGGTAAAACAACTGTTGGTCAGGCAGCAGATACAGATACATTAGTTGCTTCAGCAAATGCTTATATTGCTGCTTTAAATAAAATGATTATTAAAAGAGAAAAAACAGCTCCGATGATGGAGCTAGAAAACGAAAAAGTAAGAGGTATTTAGATGGGTTTATTTGAAAAAATTAAAAAAGTTTGGAGCCAAGATATGGCTATTGATTTGGGAACAGCAAATACATTGGTTGTTGTTAAAGGACAAGGCGTTGTTTTAAATGAACCTTCTGTAGTTGCAATTGTAGATCAGGGAGGAAAAAAACAAGTTTTAGCCGTAGGGGATGAGGCAAAGACCATGTTGGGAAGAACACCAGGAAATATTCAAGCAATAAGACCTTTAAGAGATGGTGTGATTGCAGACTTTATAGTGACCGAAGAAATGATTAAACATTTTATTAAAAAAGTTCATAAAGGAAGTACTTTTGCAAATCCAAGAATTCTAATTTGTGTTCCAACTGGTTCAACACCGGTTGAAAGAAAAGCTATTCAAGATAGTGCTTTAGCAGCCGGAGCTAGAAGAGTTCAATTAATTGAAGAACCAATTGCCGCTGCTATTGGTGCTAATCTTCCAATATCTGAAGCCACAGGTTCGATGGTAGTTGATATAGGTGGTGGTACAAGTGAAATTGCAGTTATGTCTTTAGGAGGATTAGTTTATTCAAAATCATTAAGAGTGGCTGGTGATGCAATGGATGGAGCAATGGTAAATTATATGAGAAAAGAATATAATTTAATGATTGGAGATAGTACCGCAGAAAAAATTAAAAAAGAAATTGGGACAGCAATTCCAACTAACAATAATACCTATGCAGTTAAAGGAAGAGATTTAAGATCTGGAACACCTAAAGAAGTAAATATTACAGAGGAAGATACTGCTGAAGCATTAAATGACATTTTAAAAGAAATGGTTAATGGAATAAAAGATGCATTGGAAAGCACTCCTCCAGAGTTATCAGCTGATTTAGTTGATATGGGTTTAACTTTAACTGGTGGTGGAGCTTTATTAAAAAATATAGACAGAAGATTTTCAAAAGAAACTGGTTTACCAGTTCATATAGCAGATGAACCTTTATCTTGTGTGGCAGTTGGAACTGGTAAAGCTTTAGATCAAGAACAAACATTCTCGACTATGTTGACTGAATATTAAGAGAAATGGCGTCAGGCAGAGATGATTTTATAATAGCAATTAGATCTGCTTTTTTAAAAAAAAGTACACAGCAAAAATTTTCATTACTAACATTAGTATTTATATCTATTTTTATAATTGCATTATCTAGTTTAGATTTTAAGGCTGTTAGATATTTAAAAATTGCTATTAATGAAATGGTTTATAGATCATCATTTATTGTATCAATTCCTGAAAATTTTATAAAAAATACTTTT
>CACFTS010000019.1 GCA_902569285.1 uncultured Pelagibacteraceae bacterium
ACTTACTCTAACACCTATTGCAGCAACTTTTTTTATTTTAGAATTATCATTATACCAAATACCAATATTTTCTTTATCAGCAAATGTATCAATATGATAAAATTTAAGTGTATCAATGATTGTTTTTTCAAGTATAGAAATAAACTTTCTAATATCTTTTTTTCTTTTTTTTAAATCAATTACAAAATAACAAATTAATTGACCAAAACCATGGTAAGTAATTTTTCCCCCTCTATTAGTTTTGAAAATTTTTATTGATTTATCTATGATCTCATTTTCTTTATAATTGGTACCTGCGGTATAAATATCATCATGTTCTAAAATCCATATTAAATCATTTGATTTATTTTGATTTATATCTAATAACCGCTTCTCCATAATTCTTAAAGCATCATCATATTTTACTGGTTTTTGGGACTTTTTAATTTCTATCTTCATTTAAAAATTGTATTCTTTTTATTATGTATTAAAAGTTCCCACTGAATAATAGATAAATTTATGACTTTAATTAAAAAAATCAAAGATAAAAAAGTCAATTTTGAATTTAATAAAGAGTATATAAAAGTTGTTACAGACAAAATTGCAAGTAACGATGCACTTTTTATAACAAATTCTTTTAGGGAAATGCATCCTGCTGATGCTGCAGATATTATTGAACACTTAAGCCAAAATGATAGAGAAAATTTAATTAAACTTAATAATTTTAAAATAGATCCAGAGGTTTTTATTGAGCTTAATGAATCTGTACAATCAGAAATAACAAAATATCTTTCTTCAGAATCAATAGTAAGAATTTTAAAAAATCTCGAGTCTGATGATGCAATAGCTATTTTAGAAAATGTTGATGAAAAAAATAAAAATTCTATATTAAGTGCATTACCGCCTAAAGATCGTTTTGCTTTATTAGAAGGACTTAGTTATCCAGAGGATAGTGCTGCAAGGATCATGCAGAGAGAATTTACTGCAATTCCAAGTAACTGGTCTGTTGGTCAAACTATTGACTACCTAAGAGAAAATAAAGACTTACCAGATCAATTTTTAGAAATATATATTGTTGATGAAAATTTTAAACCAATTGGAATTGTCCCTTCATCTAAAGTTTTGAGAACACCAAGAGAATCTAAAATGTCATCAATTATGGAAGACTCTACATTTTTAGTTCCAGTTGATATGGATAGAGAAGAAGTTGGACATTTATTTGAAAATTACAACTTAAATTCAGCTTGTGTTATAGATAAAAATAATAAATTAGTAGGTATGATTACATCTGATGATGTTTTGACAGTATTAAAAGAGGAAGCGGAAGAAGATGCTTTAAGATTAGCTGGAGTAGGTGATGAAGAAATTACAGATGGTGTAATTACTAAAACGAAAAGAAGATTTAATTGGTTATTATTAAATCTTTTTACAGCATTTCTAGCCACGTATTGTATCAGTTTATTTGGAGCAACTATTGAACAAATGGTTGTTTTAGCTTTTTTAATGCCAATAGTTGCCTCTATGGGAGGTAATGCTGGAATGCAAACTCTTGCTGTAACAGTGAGGACACTTGCAACTAATGATTTAACTAAAAATAATTTTAATCAAAATATTTTAAAAGAATTTAACATAGGTATTTTAAATGGAATAATTTTTGCAATAATTAGTTCTTTCATCGTTCAATTATGGTTTCAAGATATTCAGCTTTCATTAATTATTTCTATTTCAATGATTTTAACAATGGTCGTGGCAGGATTATTTGGAATATTGGTACCAGTTACACTTAAAAAAATGAATATTGATCCTGCTATTGCCTCAAGTGTTTTTGTTACAACAATTACAGATGTAATAGGATTTGTATCTTTTCTAGGTGTAGGAGCGTATTTTTTATAAATACTAGAAATTATCAATTAATCTTACTTTATTTAAATAATAAGCAATAAATAATTTAGAATATTTTATCTTATTTGTTTTTTTTAAATTTATCATATTTCTTAATTCTAAATATTCAATATCAATATTGTATAGTTTGTTTAATTCATTTTTTTTAATGTTTAGAAGTTTTGTGATATCTTTAATTTTATTTAATTTTTTTTTAAAAGAAATTAAATTGTGAGTTAATTTTTCTGCCCTTATTAATTCATCTTTTTTTAGAAGTAAATTTCTAGAGGAAAGTGCTAATTTATTATTTTTTCTAATCGTTTTACAAGAAATTATTTTTGATTTATATTTTTTTTCAATAAAATTTTTTACTAAAAATAATTGTTGAAAATCCTTCTCGCCCATAAAAATATTATTAGGCTTAATTATATTTGTTAGACGATCCATCACATCTATTACACCTTCAAAATGTCCTTTTCTAAATTTCGCACATAATATCTTATCTTTTTTATTAAGTTTTATTTTTTTTTTTCTTTTTAAATGATAGATACTTTTTTTACTTGGTAAGTATACGAAATCTACATTTAATTTTTTTAAAATCTGTAAATCTTTCTTTTTATTTCTAGGGTATTTTTGGAAATCTTTTTTATTATTAAATTGTTTTGGATTAATAAATATACTTACTAATGTTTTTTTAGATTTTTTTTTAGATTTTTTGATTAATGAAATATGTCCTTTATGAAGACTGCCCATAGTTGGTACAAAGCCTAAGTTTGACACAGTATTTAACGCCTCATTTAAATCATCATTATTTAATAAAATTTTCATTTGTATAAAATGATTTAATAAGTAAAACATTTAAATGATTAAACAAGCAATTATTCCTTTAGCTGGACAGGGCACACGATTACTCCCACTTTCAAGTGTTTTTGCAAAAGAACTACTTCCTATAAATGGTAAACCTGGAATTGAATATATTATTGACGAATGTATTGATGCAGGAATTAAGAAAATTATTTTTATTATTTCAAAAAAAAAGAAAATAATTAAAGATTATTTTTATAATGATAAATTTTATCTAAGAGTAATAAAAAAAAAGAAAGATCCAAGAATTATCAAAGAATATAAAAAAATTCTTAAATATAAAAAAATGATAAAATTTGTTTATCAAAATAAACCTTTAGGAACAGGACATGCTGTATTAAAAACTCAAAAATATATTAAAGATAAATATTTTTTGATGCTTTTACCAGATGATTTAATAATAAAACATAATTGTTCTAAATCTATAATAAAAATTCATAAAAAATATAAATCTTCAGTGATGGCAAGTATGAATGTAAACAAAAAAAATGTTTCAAGATGGGGAATTTATAAATTAGAAAAAAAGATTGATAAAAATAACTTCTTTATAAATGCTGTTATTGAAAAACCTTCAATTAAACAAACACCATCAAATAAAGCGGTAATTGGTAGATATATTCTTCCAAAAGAAATTTTTTCAATATTACAAAAACAAAAACCTGGTATAGGTGGTGAAATTCATATTACTGATGCAATTCAATCTTTAATAAAACAAAATAAAAAATTTATAGCTCATAATTTTAAAGGTAAATATTTAGATTGTGGAACAATGCACGGATATATTAAATCTTCAATGGAAATTTCTAAATTATGAAACTGTGTATGATAGGAACTGGATATGTGGGTTTAGTTAGTGGTGTATGTTTTGCTGACTTGGGAAATGAAGTTATTTGTGTAGATAAAGATATAAATAAAATTAATTTACTTCAAGAAGGCAAAATACCAATTTATGAACCTGGATTATCTGAGTTAGTTATTAAAAATTTGAAAAATAAAAGATTAAAATTTTCAACAGATTTAAAAAAATCAATTCGAGATTCAGATATTATTTTTATATGCGTTGGCACACCCACTAAAAAAGGAAATAGTTCTGCAGATTTAAGTCAAATTTTCAATGTTGCTAAACAAATAAGTTATTCAATTAATAAATTTAAGATTATTGTAACAAAATCTACTGTACCTGTTACTACTGGCGATAAAATTGAAAAAATTTTATCAAAAAAAAATAATAAAAAAAAATTTTCAATAGTATCAAACCCTGAATTCTTAAGAGAAGGTGAGGCCATAAGAGATTTTATATATCCTGATAGAATAGTTATTGGTTCAAATGATAAGAAATCAAGTCGTATTTTAAAAAATTTATATAATCCATTAACCTCAAAAGGAGCGCAATACTTTAAAACTTCTAGACGAGCAGCTGAATTAATTAAATATGCTTCTAATTCTTTTTTAGCAACAAAAATTACATTTATTAATGAAATAGCAAATTTATGTGAAAAAACCGGAATTAATATAGAAGATATCTCAATTGGCATGGGTTTAGATAAAAGAATAGGTAGTCGTTTTTTAAGAACAGGACCAGCATATGGAGGTTCTTGTTTTCCAAAAGATACTAAAGCAATAATTTCAACTGCAAATAAATTTAAGATAAATTTGTCTGTAATAAAATCTGTCATTAAATCTAACAAAAATAGGTCAAATCTTTTATTAAATCGTGTTTATGAAATCCTTAATAAAAAAATTAAAAATAAAAAAATAACTTTTTTAGGTGTTACTTTCAAAGCTAACACTGATGATATGAGAGACTCATCAAGTTTAATTATGATACCTTCTTTATCTAAAAAGGGTGCAATAATTAAATATTTTGATCCTACTGGCAGTAAAAAAGAATTTAAAAAAATTAAAAATGTTACATATGAAAATTCTATTAAAAAGTCTATATTAAAATCAGATTTAGTAATAATTCATACTGATTGGAATGATTTTAAATCAATAAATTTTAAAAATTTAACAAAAAAGAAAAAATTTATTATTTTTGATATGAGAAATATATATTCACCAATCAAGATTAAAAAAATGGGATTTAAATATTTTAGTCTGGGTAGATAAAAAATCAATTTAATTCAAATATCGCATCAACTTCAACTGAAACACCTAAAGGTAAACTATTGGTACTCACTGCAGCCCTTGTATGCATACCTGAATTTCCAAATATTAAAGCAATTAAATCAGAAGCACCATTAATAACTTTTGGTTGATCAGTAAAATTATCAGTTGAATTAACAAACCCTGTTATTTTAACGCATGATTTAATTTTTGATAAATCATCGTTACATGCTTTTTTAACTTGTGCAACTATACTTAAAGCACATCTTTTTGCAGCATTATATCCTGCTTTAGTAGTTAAATCTTTGCCAACTTTTCCTTTAATTAATTCACCTTTTTCATCTATTGAAATTTGACCAGATATAAATAACATTTTACCACTAATTTTAGTAGCTATATAAGAACCAACTGGATCGGCTGCTTTTGGTAGAATTATATTATTTTTTTTTAAATTTTCTTCAAAGTTCATTGACCTTTAACCTTTTCTTTAATTTTATTAACTTGTTTCTTTCCACTATTCCATTGTTTTTTTTGATATTCTTTCGTATTTTTTATAAAATTTTTACTTGAAGATATAGTTTTATTTTTCAAAAGATTACCTTTACATTTTATATAGTTTGCAGAAAATTTTTTAAAATTAGCACAATTATTTTCATCAGAATAAAGTAGATTATTAAATCCTAAAATAAAAAAAATAATTAAGAATAATTTGTTTTTCATTTTTTTTTCTTTTTTTTAGTTTTATCGTATTCTTTTCTTTTCTCAATAAGTATTAATGCCTCTTCCATAGTTAATTCTACTGGATCTTTTTCTTCAGGTATAGTTGCATTGAGTGATTTATATTTTATATAAGGTCCGTATTGTCCTTTCAAAATTCTTACTGGTTTTTTATCTTCAGGATGTACACCTAAATCTTTGATCATTGAAGAAGACATTCTACCAGGTTTAGCTTCAGCTATTAATGTTATTGCTCTATTCAAGCCTATTGAAAATATTTCTTCAATATTTTCTATTCGTGCAGATTTGTTTTCACATTTTAAGTAAGGACCAAATCTTCCAGTGTTTAATGTAATTTCTTTTTGATTATCAGGATTTATTCCTAAAGATTTTGGCAGTGAACATAAAAATTGAGCTTTTTCCAAATCAATACTTTCTAATTCCAAGCCTTTAGGTATTGAAACATTTTTTAAAAGTTCATTAACATCTGATTTAGGTTTTTTAGTTTTCTTCTTCTTAGTAGTTTTTTTGATTTCTATATCTTCTAAGGTTTTTTCGTATTGAAGATAAGGGCCAAATCTTCCATTTTTTAAATATATATCATTACCATTTTTATGTTTTCCAATAAATTTTGGTTCAGCTAATTGAGCTTGTGCAGCAGCTTTTACTTTGGACAAAGGTCGTGTAAATTTACATTCAGGATAATTCGAACAACCAATGAAAGCACCACCTCTAAAACTATTTTTTAAACTAAGCGTTCCAGAACTACATAATTGACATTTTCTGATTATATTTCCTTTATCATCTTTATCAAAAACTAAATCTCCCAAACTATCATTTAAAAGATCCAAAACTTCCCTTGTTCTTTTTTCTTTTACTTCTGAGACGTTATTGTAAAAATCTTTCCAAAATAATTCCAAAACTTTAATCCAGCTTTCTTTTCCAGTAGTAATTTCATCAAGTTGGTCTTCTAAACTTGCAGTAAAATTATAATCCACATATTTTGAAAATAATTTTTCTAAAAAAGCTGAAATCAATTTTCCTCTATCTGTAGGAAAGAATCTTTTATTTAAAATTTCTGCATAGCCTCTATTAGCTATTGTAGAAATTATACTTGCATATGTAGATGGTCTTCCAATACCTAATTCTTCAAGTTTTTTTACTAAACTAGCTTCAGAATATCTTGGTTGTGGTTGAGTAAAATGTTGTTCATCTAATAAAGCTTCAATATTAACAAGTCCTTTGTTCATTTCTGGTAAAATACTTTCATCATCATCTTTATTAGGATTATTATAAATTTTTAAAAAGCCATCAAATTTAAGAACAGAGCCGCTAGCTTTACAAATTGTATCGTCATTATCTGATGTTATAGTGATAGTGTTTCTATCAAATTTAGCAGACTCCATTTGAGAAGATAGCGCTCTACTCCAAATTAAGTTGTAAAGTTTATTTTGATCTGTACTTAAATATTTTTTAATATTTTGAGGAGTTCTGATAATATCTGTAGGCCTGATAGCTTCATGAGCTTCTTGGGCATTTTTTGCTTTTTTTCCAGAATAATTTAAAGCATTTTTAGGTAAATATTCATTGCCAATTTCTTTTTTTATATAATCTCTAAAAACTGAAACTGCATCTTTAGATAAATTAGTTCCATCAGTTCTCATGTAAGTGATTAATCCTATTGTTTCTCCTTCTATTTCAATACCCTGATAAAGTTTTTGGGCAATTTGCATTGTTCTTGATGCTCCAAAACCCAATCTGCTTGAAGCTGTTTGTTGAAGAGTAGATGTAGTAAATGGACCGGAAGGATTACGATTTACTACTTTGGTAGAAATATCGGTAATATTAAATTTTTTTTTATTAATGTTTAATATAGCTTTATCTATTTCTTCTTTATTCCTAAATGAAAATTTTTCAATTTTATTATTATCTAATTGATTAATGCTAGCAGTAATATTTTGATTTTTATTATCTGTAAATTTAACACTTAATGTCCAAAATTCTTCTGGTTTAAATGACTCTATTTCATGTTCTCTTTCTGTAATTAATTTAAGAGCTACCGATTGAACTCTCCCAGCAGATTTAGATCCTGGTAATTTTGTCCAAAGTATTGGTGAGATATTAAAACCAACTAAGTAGTCCAAAGCTCTTCTAGCCATATATGCATCTACTAACAAAGGTTCTATTTGTCTGGGATTTTCAATACCATGTATTACAGCTTTTTTAGTTATTTCATTAAAAACAACACGTTCTATTTCTTTATCTTTTAAAAGTTTTTTTTCATTTAAATATTCTTTTACATGCCATGCTATGGCTTCTCCTTCACGATCAGGGTCAGTAGCCAATATAATTTTGGAAGAATCTTTTGCAGCATCAGTAATTTCTTTTAGATATTTTTTAGAAAAACTATCAACCTCCCATTCCATTTTAAAATCTTGTTCTGGATCTACTGAACCATTTTTAGAAGGAAGATCTCTAATATGTCCATAACTAGCTAAAACTTTATATTTATCTCCTAAATATTTATTGATAGTTTTTGCTTTAGCGGGACTTTCTACAATGACCAAATTCATAGACTACAAATTACTTTAAAGACCTAGATAGTCAAATTAATAAATTTTTGTCTTAGTTTCTTCTTTATTTTTCAATCTTTTGATATTTTCTCTATGAGTAAAAAATATTAGAACAAACATAATTGTAAAAAAAATTACCTGATCAAATTGAGTTAAAATTAATAAATAAATAGGTATAGAAAAAGATGCAGTTAATGATGATAGGGAAGAAAATTTAGAAAGAGCAAAAGTAATTAACCAAGTAGTTATAAAGATTAATCCAAAATAAATATTAATGGCAAATAAAATTCCAACATATGTAGCAACACCTTTGCCACCCTTAAATTTTAACCATATTGGAAATACATGACCTAAAAAATGCAGAGAGAAGTAATATATAAAAATTCTGGAAAATAAAATTTAACATAAATAATTGGTGTAATAGCTTTCACAATGTCTAAAATTAAAGTTGCATAACCAATAGTTTTGTTCCCAGTTCTAAGAACATTTGTTGCTCCAATATTTCCTGATCCAATTTCTCTAATATCTTTTTTTAAAAAAAGTTTTGTTAAAAGAAAACCAAATGGAATAGAACCCATTAGGTAAGAAAGTATACCTATAATTAATATATCCATATTATAGCTTAAATAATTCTTTTCCTTTTACAAATGTATTTATAACTTTACCTTGAAGTTTCTTATTTTCAATTGATGTATTTTTTGATTTTGAAAATAATTTTTCTTTTTTTACAATCCAAGGTTTATTAATGTCAACAATGCACAAGTCAGCGTCACTTCCAATAGATAGGTTTCCTTTATCTATTTTTAATATTTTTGCAGGGTTAGATGTTAATGCTTTGATTATTGTTTCTAATTTAAGTGATCCATTATGATATAACTCTAAACTGAGAGATAAAAGTGTTTCTATACCTGAAGCTCCTGTTGCAGCTTGTGAAAAAGTTAATCTTTTAGATTCTTCATCTTCTGGTTTATGATCTGAAACAATAACATCGATCAAACCATCTTTTAAACCCTGAACTAAGGCTATTCTGTCTTCTTCACTTCTAAGAGGAGGAGATAATTTTAAAAATGTTCTAAAGTCACCAATATCATTTTCATTTAAAGATAGATTGTTTATTGAAACTCCAGAGGTGAATTTTACTATTTCTTTTCTATGTTTAATTACTTCAAGAGATTTTTGTGATGATAGTTGTGATATATGGTATCGACATTTAACTTTTTCTAATAAAGTTAAATCTCTTTCAATTAAAATTCTCTCAGCAATTTCTGGTATGCCTGATAATCCTAATTTGGTAGCTATAATTCCAGAATTAAGCATACCATTTTTTGCAAGCTCATAATCTTCAGCATGTTGCATTATTAAACACCCAAGATCTTTTGCAGAGTTCATTATTCTTGACATTAATCTAGGGTTTTGAATTGTTTTAATACCATCAGTAAAAGCAACTATTCCTTTTTTTTGTAAAAGGCCAAATTCAGTCATGTTCATACCTTCAATATTTTTAGTTAGAGAAGCACAAGGAAAAATATTTATTTTTGATTTGTCTCTTCCTCTTCTTTTTAAAAAATCAACTATTGATACATTGTCAATAACTGGATCTGTATTTGGCATTGTAACAACCGAAGTAACTCCACCTGATATAGCAGCATTACTGAGAGTTCTAAAATTTTCTTTATATTCATACCCTGGTTCACCAACAAAAACCCTCATATCAACAAGTCCTGGAAAAATATATTTAGACTTTAAAT
>CACFTS010000020.1 GCA_902569285.1 uncultured Pelagibacteraceae bacterium
ACTGATCCTTTTTTATTTTGAAATTCATTAAAATTAAAAGGGGAACCAGTTTGAAATAATTCGTATATTTTGTTTCCTCTGAGTTTAATCATTACAAATTGATCAGTGACATCTGTAATTGCACCAAGATTTAATTTTGAAATATTATTATTTAATAGTTCTTCAGTTTCATAATTATTTGTATTTTCATCAACAAGTTCATTAGAAAATATCATCCATTCATCAGGACTAAGCCAAAGTGCTGTTAATTTATCACTTTGTGTAGAAGTGTTTGCTTCAGTAGGCAAAAGGATATTTAATGATTTTCCAACGGCAGAAATAAACTCTCTTTTCTTCCCCCTTAAAATTAATTTCATTATTGGTTTGATCTCTTCCATTTGGAGATCTTGGAATGATTTTTTTTCAGGTAGTGTTTGATTATAATTAAGCATTTAATCTTTTGTTTTCCTTATCTAAAAAAACTGGATCAGAAACAGTTACATTGATATTCTTTTTTTCCATTGGGATGATTAATTTTTGTCCCATCATATTTTTTCCACCCCTAACAACACCTAAAGCTATAGATTTTTTAAGATTAGGACTGTAATAACTTGATGTTACATGTCCTAACATTTCAATAGGTGATTTATTTATATCAGCTACTATCTGGGCACCTTCTTCTAATACTTCATTAGGATTATCAGTTAATAAGCCAACTAACTGTTTTCTATCTTCTCTGATAGTGTCTGATCTATATAATGATCTTTTTCCAATAAAATCGTATTTCTTTTTACTTACAATCCAATTCATTTGTAGATCAATTGGTGTCATAGTTGCGTCTGTATCTTGACCAACAATTATAAAACCTTTTTCTGCTCGAAGTAAGTGCATTGTTTCAGTTCCATATGGTGTAATATTAAATTCTTTCCCAGCTTCCATACATTTTTCCCAAATTGATTTACCATAATTAGCTTGAATATTAATTTCATAACTATGTTCTCCAGTAAAACTAATTCTCATAACTCTACAATTAATTTTACTAATTTTTGCATTCTTAAATGACATATGTGGAAAATTCTCATCTGATAAATCTAAATCTGGAATAACTTGAGATAAAATCTTTTTACTATTAGGACCACAAACACTTACCGTTGCAAAATGATCAGTTACAGATGTTAAATAAACATCTAATTCTGGCCATTCTGTTTGTAGGTAATCTTCTAATTTACCCATAACATTAGCTGCCCCACCAGTTGTTGTTGTCATTATATAATGATTTTCACCTAATCTAGTAGTAACTCCATCATCATACACCATACCATCCTCATTAAGCATTAGACCATATCGACATTTGCCAATAGCTAGTTTTGACCAAGCATTTGTATAAATGCGGTTTAAAAATTCAGAAGCATCTGTTCCTTGAATATCAATTTTACCAAGTGTAGATGCGTCTAATATACCAGCACTTTCTCTTGCAGCCTTACTTTCTCTTTGAACAGCTTGGTGCATATTTTCATTTTTTTTTGGATAATACCAAGCTCTCTTCCATTGACCTACATTTTCAAATTCAGCTTTATTATTTACATGCCAATCATGAATTGGTGTTTTTCTAAATATGTCAAAATATTCACCTATATTTCTACCAACTATTGTTCCAAAAGTTAGAGGAGTATAGGGTGGTCTGAATGTTGTTGTGCCAAGTTCATTCATTTTGACACCAGTAGTTTCTGAAATTATTCCTAAGGCATGCATATTACCAAGTTTACCTTGATCAGTACCCATACCAGTAGTTGTGTATCTTTTTACGTGTTCAATTGATCTAAAACCTTCTCTTAAAGCTAATTTAATATCTTTTGCAGTAGCATCATTTTGATAATCAACAAAAGGTTTTGTTTTTCCTAAAATTTTATCAGATGGAAGTAACCAAATATTTCTTTTTGATTTATTAGTAGAAGATAAAATTTCAATATTTTCATAATCTGTATTTTTAATATTTAAAAATTCTTTTAAAGATTTTGGTACATTTGTAAAAATTTCATCTAATGTTAAATCACCATTACAAGCCCCAATACTTAACTGTGTTGATGGGTAAATATTTGGTATAAACACTTGATCTTCCTCTCTAAATGTTAATTTTCCTCCTGATTGAGTAAATAAATGAACTGCTGGTGTCCAACCACCAGATATTCCCAAACAGTCACAAGATAGATTAATTTTAGAACCTATAACTTTTTGTCCATCTTTTGAAAGTTGCATAATTGAAATTTTATTTATTCTTTTATATCCTGAGGTATCAACAATTGTAAATCCTTTGAAAATTTTTATATTATTTTTTTCTACATTATAAAGTAATTTAGAATGAATTTTTTCTCTATTATCAATTATGGCCTCAACTTTTATTCCTTTTTGGATTAAACTAATAGCTGTTTCGTAAGCACTATCATTATTTGTTAATAGTATATTTTTATTTCCACAAGCAACACCAAATAAGTCAGCATATTTCTTAATTGCTGAAGAAAGTAAAATTCCTGGACGATCATTATTATTAAAAACCAAAGGTCTTTCTATAGATCCTGTGGCAGTAATAACTTTTTTTGCTCTTATCTTAAGTAATTTATGTCTAGTTTTATTTTTTCTTTGTTCAATAGGCAAATGATCAGAAATACTTTCTCTAGCTAACAAAAAATTATAGCCATGGAATGCTGCAACACTTGTTCTTGTTTTTATTTCTAAATTTTTTAATTTTTTAATTTCGTTAATTTCCTTTTCTAACCAAGAACTTGAAATTTGATTGTTTATTTTAAAATGCTGTGAATTTTGATAAATAGTTGACCCTCCAAGATAAGGTTTTTCATCAATTAAAAGTGTTTTTAATCCATTTTTAGCCGCTGTTTTAGCAGCCATAATTCCTGAAATACCAGCTCCAATAACCAAAACATCACAGTGAACAAATTTATGTTCATAAATGTCTGGATCTGGTTTAGTAGGTGATTTACCTAAACCTGCAGCTTTTCTTATAAAATATTCATATTTTTTCCAAAAGCTAGCAGGCCACATAAAAGTTTTATAATAAAAACCCGCAGGAAATATTGGAGATAAAAAATTATTTATTCCACTAATATCAAAATTAACACTAGGCCAACAATTTTGACTTGAAGCTTCTAAACCTTCATAAATTTCAACTTCTGTAGCTCTTACATTTGGCTCTGTTCTAGATGAATTGTTATGAAGTTGAATTATAGCATTTGGTTCTTCTGAACCTGCAGTCATAATTCCTCTTGGTCTATGATATTTAAAACTTCTGCCTACTAAATGAATATCATTAGCCAAAAGAGCAGAAGCAAGAGTGTCGCCTTTAAAACCATAATATTTTATTCCATTGAATTCGAATGAAATTCTATATGTTTCATCGATAAATTTACTGCTTTTAACTCTTAAATTTTTTGTCATTTTTTATTCTGTTGGTGGTTTCTCTCCCATTTTATAAACAGCTTTTATTTCATCATTTGAAGTATCACGAACAATATTAAACCATTTTCTACAACCATGGGCATGAACCCATCTTTCAAATTGAATACCTTTAATATTTTTTCTCATAAATAAATAATCTGCCCATTGATCATCACTTAATTCTGTTGGTTGTTTTGGTCTAACTATATGTGCTTCGCCACCAGCCTTAAATTCACTTTGTTCACGTTCACCACAAAAAGGACAATTAATTATAAACATTAGTGTGCTACAGCAGCAGCACCATGTTCATCTACAAGGTCACCACTTATAAATCTATTGATATTGAATGCTGCATTTAATTTATGAGGCTCATCATTTGCTATTGTATGAGCAAATAGATCTCCTGAGCCAGGTGTTGCTTTAAATCCACCAGTACCCCAACCACAATTAAAATATAAACCTTTAATTGAAGTTTTGCTAATTATAGGACTTGCATCAGGGCATATATCTACAATTCCTCCCCATTGTCTAAGCATTCTCATTCTACTAAATATTGGATATAATTCTAATATAGCACTTAAAGTTCCTTCAATGATATCATGACTTCCTTTTTGTGAATAAGAAACATAATCGTCTGTACCAGCACCTATAACTAATTCGCCTTTATCTGATTGACTAACATATGCATGAACAGCATTAGACATTACTACAGTATCAATAATAGGTTTAACAGGCTCAGATACCAATGCTTGAAGTGGTTTACTTTCTAAAGGTAATTTTAAACCAGCCATATTTGCAATAACACTAGAATGACCAGCAGCAGCAACACCTATTTTATTTGTTTTAATAAATCCTTTTGTTGTTTCAATTCCTTCAACACTATCAGCATTTCTTTTTATACCTTTAACTTCACAATTTTGAATAATATCAACACCCATTTCATCAGCGCCTCTTGCATAACCCCAAGCAACAGCATCATGTCTAGCTGTTCCAGCTCTTTTTTGAAGAGTACCTCCTAAAACCGGATAACGAATATTAGATGATGTATTTATTATAGGGCAAAATCTTTTAACTTCTTCAGTGTTTAGGTAAACTGCATCAATGCCATTTAATCTATTTGCATGAGTTCTTCTTTTTAAATCTCTAACATCTTGTAAGTTGTGAGCTAGATTCATCACACCTCTTTGACTAAACATAATATTATAATTTAATTCTTGAGATAAACCTTCCCAAATTTTTAAAGCATGATCATATAGACCAGCGCTCGCATCCCATAAATAATTAGATCTAATTATTGTAGTATTTCTTCCTGTATTACCACCACCAATCCAACCTTTTTCTACTACAGCAATATTTTTCATATTATGTTTTTTAGCTAAATAATAAGCGGTAGCTAAACCATGACCTCCACCACCAACAATTACTATGTCATATTCTTTTTTTGGTTCAGGATCTTTCCATGCTTTTTCCCAGTTTTCATGATAGGAAAGAGCATTCTTAATAAGTGAAAATATCGAATACTTATTTTTCATAATTAATGAATAATTACTTTATTAATATTGATTATTCAATACAATCGGGGATTATCAAATTATTTGGAAGAGTGGGTGAGAGGCTTAAACCAGTCGTTTGCTAAATGACCGTGCGAGGAAACTTGTACCGAGGGTTCGAATCCCTCCTCTTCCGCCATATTTTAAAATAATGGGTCATTCTTGAAAAAGTCTTTCATAGGAATTGGTTTTTGTTCTAATATATATCTGTACACATTATAATTTTCTAAAACTCTTTGAACATAATTTCTAGTTTCTTTAAATTTTATCAACTCTATCCAATCTATATAATTAATTTGTTTTTTTTGAGGATTTTTGTTTATTTTTTTCCAATATCTAACTCTTTTTGGCCCAGCATTATAAGCGGCTATTGCAAAAGGGTAAGCGCCATCATATTCAAGAATTAAACCTGCAATATAATGTGAACCTAAATTAATATTATATTCAGGATCAGTTGTTAATCTTGATCTAGAATAGGGAAGTTTAGCCTGCTTAGCGACTAATTTAGCTGTATAAGGCATTAATTGCATCAAACCTTTAGCACCGGCATGACTATTTGCACTTAAATCAAATTCACTTTCTTGTCTAATTATAGATAAAATAAATGCACTCTCGGGAATTTTTCTTCCATTTATATATTTTGGTGTACTAATTATTGGGTAGTTATATTTATTATGAAATCTTTTTTCATAAGAAGCTATTTTAGAAATTTGAATTGCAAAATCAAATCTATCTATATTTGTTGCAAGTTCTGCAGCTAAAACTTCACTGCCATTATCAACATCATCATTTGCTAAATGTCTAAGCATATGTTTAGCATATTTGTCTTCATTAAGTTCGTTCAATAAATAAATTACTTTTACAATTTCTTTTTTAAAGAAATAATCTCGGTATTCTTTTTTAATTTCCATTTCTTTTGAGAGTTCAAATTTACCATTGGGATTTAATTCCATGAAAGCTAATTGACCATAATATGTGGTTAAATAATTTGATGCTTCTTTAAACCATTTTTTAGATAATTCATGATTATTTAATTTTTTATAAGTTCTTCCTAACCAGTAAGAACCTCTCGATTTACTTATTGGATAGCCCACATTATTGTAGAATTTTTCAAAATGGTCTTTAGCTAACAAAGGATCATTTAAAAAACTTAAAGCGATCCAGCCACTCATCCATTCAGCAGCAGCAAACTCAGGTCCTTCGGTCATAGAATGATTACTTGATATTTTATAAGCTAACTCGTATTTTTTTTTATATATCAAAGATCTTGAGATAATTTCTCTCTCAATCCACCACTTATCTGGTCTTATTAAATAGTCTTTTGTATTTTTTATACTTAATAAAATTTCAACAGAACTATCAACTCTTCCTCTTTTTCTTCGCCATTTAAGTCTATCATAATTTAAACCAGCATCATTTTTAAATTTATCTGGAACTTTTGATATAGCTGAATCAACTCCATATGATTTACTCATTAATAATTGTCTTGCATTATATAAAAGTTCATAATCCTTAGGTAAGTATCTTAACATTCGTTTAAGATCCCAATATTTATTATTCCAAGCTAAATAATCGGCACGTTTTATATAGTCTTTAGCATTCAGATATTTTTTAAATTTTTTTCTATAAAATTTTAATTCTGATTTTGTTAATTGTGCTGTAATCCAACCTTCTTTAATAAATTTAATTCCTTTTTCTTTATTACCAGTTAAAATAAAACTTTCTCCAAGTATCATTTTACCAAAACCACTTAATGGTTCTGATATACTATACCAATTTATAATTTTTTTTGGTGAAATTGTTTTAGTGGAAAGTTTGTGTTCTGCTAAATATTTAATACGACCTATTCGTGGGTAATCTTCATTTTTATCAATAAAATTTTTATATTCATAATATGAAGCTTGATTTCCGTTTGTTAGAAGGTGTCGCCATTGAATAAAATTATATATAGATTTGTCTTTAGCTTTTTTTGCAGTTTTTAAAGCTGCAGTCCATTTAGCTTTTTTCATCTCCGAAATAGCTTTTTTGGCTAAATTAAAATCTTTTTTCTTATAATATTTTGATATTTTTCTTTTAATAGCTTTTTTAGATCCCGCTATTAAGGGTTTTTTTTTAGGTAGAATAAATCCACTTTTTTTTTCTTTTTTAACAATAATTTTTTCTTTTATTGGTTTAGTTTCAGTTTTTTTTATAGGTTTTGGTAATGGTTTTAATACATCGATTAGTAGTTTTTTTTTCGTTTCTTCTTTTGTTTGAAGTGGTTTTTTTAAAGGTATTATTTCTGCTGATGCAATTTTAAATGATGCCATAGAAAGGCAATACAAAACTATAAAAAATAATAATTTTTTAAGCATAATCTTTACTATATGAATCAATAATCTATGTTATAAGTATTTATGTTTAAAGGTTCAAATGTTGCTTTAGTCACTCCTTTTAAAAATAATAAACTTGATGAAGATTCTTATATCAAGTTAATTCATTTTCATATTGAAAATGGAACTAGTGGACTAGTTCCTGCCGGTACAACTGGTGAATCTCCAACATTAAGTCATGATGAACATCAAAGAGTTATAGATTTATGTGTAAAAGAAAGTAATGGAAAATTACCTATAATAGCCGGTACTGGATCAAATTCTACTGCAGAAGCTATTTCTTTAACAACGCATGCAGAAAAAATGGGAGCAAATGCTGCACTTATAGTTACCCCTTATTATAATAAACCAACGCAAGAAGGACTTTACCAACATTACAAGGCAATAAATGATAAATGTGGGATCCCAATTATTATTTATAATATACCCGGTAGATCAGTTATTGATATGACGGTTGATACAATGGCAAGACTTAATGAATTAAAAAATATAGTAGGTGTTAAAGATGCAACTGGAGACTTGAATAGGGTAAATCAAACTTTAGATAAAATGGGTAAAGAATTTATTCAATTAACAGGTAATGATGATAATGCATTAGAGTTTAATAGAAGAGGTGGCGTAGGTACCATAAGTGTTACAGCAAATATTGCTCCAAAACTTTGTTCAGAATTTCAAAAATTTTCAGTTATCAATGATAAAAAATCTCAATTAGAATCTGAGAGACTTAATAAAATTTTACAACCAGTTCACCACTCAATGTTTGTTGAAAGTAACCCAAGTCCAGTTAAGTATGCAGCTAAATTATTAAATCTTTGTGATGATGATGTAAGACTTCCTTTAGTCAAAGTTACAAATAACACTAAAGAAATCATTAAAAAAGCACTTCAGTCTGCAAAATTAATTTAATGACTAAAAAAACCAATCCTGGTTTAAAAATAATTTGTTTAAACAGGAAGGCAAGTTTTAATTATTTTTTTGAAGATCTTCTGGAAGCTGGAATTGTTCTTAAAGGTTCTGAAATAAAATCTATAAGGAGTGGAAAAGTTAATATTGCAGATTCATATGCTGTAGAAAAAAATGGAGAAATAGTTTTAATTAATTCACATATAGCTTCATATAAACAAGCCAGTTATTCAAATCATAGACCTATGGATGAAAGAAAATTATTATTAAATAAAAGAGAGATCAATAAATTAATAGGAAAAATGCAAAGAGATGGTTTTACTATAGTTCCAACAAAGATGTACTTTAAAAAAGGAAAAGCAAAGATAGAACTTGCTATAGCTAAAGGAAAAAAACAATTTGATAAAAGAGCAACTAAAAAAAATAGAGATTGGAATCGTGATAAAGCAAGATATATCAGAAAATCAAGTTAAATTAGCCTATTTAGGCATAGGTTCAAATTTAGGAAATAAAATAAATAATATTGAAAAAACTAAATTTAAATTAGGCCAATATGGTATTAAAATATTGCAATCATCAAGTTATTATGAAAGTTTATCTTGGCCTAATCCGAAGAATCCTAAATTTTTAAATATTGTTTTAAAAATAAATACAAATTTTACACCCTCAGAATTACTTAAAATATGTAAAAAAATAGAAAGAGATATTGGTAGAAAAAAAACTACTATAAATTCTCCTCGTGAATGTGATATCGACATTCTTGATTATGAAAATAGAAAAATAAGTGGCGAAATTTTTTTACCTCACCCAAGAATGCATATTAGAAACTTTGTTCTTTTCCCCTTATTTGAGCTGAATAAAGATTGGAAACACCCTGTTTCCAAACATCATATAAAAACACTTATATTCTCATTATCAAATAGAGATATTAGATCTATTAAACAAATTTAATTTAATGATATAATAAAGTATGTTAAATTCTGAAGACTTAATAAATAAAGTAAAAGTTTATAATAAGTTTTTAAAAACTGAGAAATTAAATAAAGCATACGATTTTGCTGTTAAAGCACATAGTAATCAAAAAAGAGCTTCAGGTGATCCTTATTCAGTTCACCCAATAGAAGTAGCTAACATTCTTACAGATTTAAAATTAGATAGTGCAACTATTACAACAGGATTATTACATGATACTATAGAAGATACATTTGCAACCTACGAAACTATTAAAGGAGAATTTGGTAGTGAAGTTGCAGATTTAGTAGATGGTGTAACAAAAATATCAGCTCTAGAAAATACTGCATTAACAACAACTTCAAAAGCAGAAAATTTTAGAAAATTAATTCTAGCTACCTCAAAAGATATCAGAGTTTTATTAGTTAAAATTGCTGACAGATTACATAATATGAGAACAATAAAAGCAATTAATCAAGAAGATAAAAGAAAAAGAATAGCTCAGGAGACCATGGAAATTTATGCTCCATTAGCTGATAGAATGGGTATGCATAGAATAAGAGATGAACTTGAAGATCTTTCATTTGAA
>CACFTS010000021.1 GCA_902569285.1 uncultured Pelagibacteraceae bacterium
AGCTAGCAAAATGCCATTAAAATTTTTTGTAAAATTTTTTCAAAATCATGGTTTATTTAAATTAAAAAATAGACCACAATGGTTTACGGTTTCAAATAGAAGTAGAACTTATGTTAATAATATTCTTTCTAAGTTGAGCGGAGAACATTATAAAAATTATCCTGTAAGAAAAATTGTAAGTAAAAGTTCTGGTATAGATTTATATTATGGTGGAGAAAGCGAATTTTTTAATTATGATAAAGTTGTATTGGCAACTCATGCAGATGAAGCACTTTCAATTATAGAAAATCCATCAAAGGAAGAAAAAAAAATTTTATCAAATTTCAGATACAAAGAAAATTTAGCCTACATTCATACTGATGAAAAAATTATGCCAAAAAATAAAAAAGCATGGTGTTCATGGAATTCATCAATTAATAAATATGATATTGAAAAAAATTCTATAACATATTGGCTAAATTTATTACAAAATTTAAAATGTGAAGAAAATATATTTCTTACTTTGAACCCTAATTTTGAAATTGATCAATCTAAAATTTTAAAAAAAGTGAGATTTACCCATCCATATTTTGATCAATCAGCTTTAGATTATCAAATTGAACTAAAAAATTTACAAAATAAAAAAAATATCCTTTTTTGTGGAAGTTATTTTGGTTATGGATTTCATGAAGATGGAATAAAATCTTCTATAAATATGTTAAAGCATTTAAATGATTAATTCTTCTTGTATTTATAATGGCCAAGTAATTCATAAGCGTTTTAAACCAAAAGAACATTTTTTTAAATACAAAGTATTTTCACTTTTATTAGATTTGTCTGAACTAAGTTTATTAGATAAAGAACTTAAAATATTTTCTTATAATAAATTTAACATACTTAGTTTTTACGATATCGATCATGGACCAAGAGATGGGACATCTTTAATTTCTTGGGTTAAAGAAAATCTAAATAGTAACAATATTAATTCTAACGAAATAAAAATTAAACTTTTATGCTATCCAAGAGTATGGGGTTATATTTTTAACCCATTAAGTATTTTTTTTGTTTACGACAAAAATTCGAAATTAATTTCAATATTATATGAAGTTAAAAATACATTTGGAGAACAACATACATATGTTTTTAAGATCGATAAAGATAATCAATTGTTTGAACATTCTTGTAAAAAAAAATTTCATGTGTCTCCATTTATTGAAATGAATTGTTTATATTATTTTAAAATTTTAAAACCTACAGATAAACTCTCAGTTGTAATTAATCAAAATGATGACAGTGGAAAACTTTTATTTGCCTCACAAGATGGCTTAAAAAATGAGTTAAATAATAAGAATTTAATGATTTCATATATTTTAAATCCATTAATGTCTTTTAAAATTATTGGAGCAATACATTTTGAAGCATTAAAACTTTGGATAAAAGGTATTAAATTAGTTAAAAAGAAATTTAAAATAAAAAATAATATTACGTTTGAAAGCTAAGTATGATCCAAACAATCTCAGATAATCTTATATTTAAAGCTTTAAAGTCTATTAAACACGGTCAATTAATAATAACTAATTATGATAAAAAAAAATATTATTTCGGCGAAAAAGATAAAAACTTAAATGTAGAATTAATAATTAATAAACCAGGATTGACTTTAGATATTATAAAAAAAGGTAGTATAGGTCTTGCCGAAGCATATATGCGAGGAGAATTTGAGACAAATAATCTTTCTGATTTAATTGAACTTACTGCAAAAAATATAAATATTATTTACAAATTTTCAGGACTTTTTGATTTTTCATTTATTAATTACATAAAAAATATTTTTTTGAAAAATACAAAAAAAAACAGCAAAAATTATATTTCGAGACATTATGATTTGGGAAATGAATTTTTTTCACTGTGGTTAGACAAAACACTTACATATTCAAGTGGTATATTTGAACACAATAAAAATAATTTAGAAGAAGCACAAATAAATAAATATAAAAAATTGATTAATTTAATAAAACCGAAAACAGATGATAAAATTTTAGAAATTGGATGTGGGTGGGGAGGTTTTGCAGAATATTTAGGAAAAAATTTTGATGTAAAACTTGATTGCATTACTATTTCAAAAAAGCAGTATGATTTTGCTAAAGAAAGAATTCATAGGAATCAATTAAATGAAAAAATTAATATTTGTATGAAAGATTATAGAGATATAAAAAATAAATATAATTCAATTGCATCTATTGAAATGATAGAAGCCGTAGGAAAAAATTATCTAAAAAGTTATTTTGAAACCATCAAGAATAATCTACAAAATGATGGAACAGCAGCAATTCAAGCTATAACAATCGATGATAAATTATTTGATAGATATAAAACTAAGGAAGATTTTATCCAAAAATATATATTTCCAGGAGGTTTTTTACCATGCAAAAAAAGTTTACATCAATATGCAAATCAAACTGGGTTAAATGTAATCGAATATAATTCTTATGGACAACACTATTCGAATACTTTGAATATTTGGAGAAAAGAATTTACTAATAAATGGGAAGAAATTTCAAAACAAGGTTTTGATCTAACATTTAAAAGAATGTGGAATTTTTATTTATCTTATTGTGATGCAGGATTTAAATCTAAGAATATAGATTTAATACAATTTTCAATGCAAAATAGATAATTAATTAATGATAAAAAAAATACTTATTTTTTTAGCAATATTATTTATTTTTTTTACAATATATGAAAACTACTTTAACAATAAAAATATGAAACCAGAAGATTTTAAAAATACAAAACCAGTAATTAAAATAGAAGAATACTTTGAAGGCGAAGTTGAAGCATGGGGAATATTGCAAGATAGAAAAGGAAAAGTTACCAGAAGTTTTAAAGCAAATATGAGAGGTAAATTTGAAAATAACATACTTACATTAGAAGAAGATTTTTATTGGAAAGATGGAGAACAACAAAAAAGAATTTGGAAAATTAAAAAAATTGATGAGCATAACTATTCTGGAACAGCACCAGATGTAGTTGGTACTGCAAAAGGAGTTTCTTATGGTAATGCTTTTAAGTTTGAATATAACTTAATGGTACCATTTAAGGGTAAAAGTATAAAAATTAGATTTGATGATTGGATTTTTAAACAAGATGATAAAGCTGCAATTAATAGAGCAACATTATCAAAATTTGGTTTTAAAGTAGGAGAGTTAACAGTTTTTTTTAAAAAAAATTAATTTTAAATTAATTTCATACCTTTTTTAATAAGTTTTAAATAAAGCCAATTAGGCATTATTTTTAAAATTTTCATAATAAATGTAAATTTTTTAGGAAAATGAATTTCAAAAGATTTTGATTTTGTTAGACCTTTAAACATTTCTTCAGCAGCAAATTCAGGCGACGCAATCATTGGCATAGGAAAAGGATTTTGATCAGTCATTGGAGTTTTAATGAAGCCCGGGTTAATAACTGACACTCTTACATTAAATCTTTTCATATCGAAATATAAACTTTCTGCGTAACTAATAAGAGCTGATTTTGATGCACAATAAGCACCAGCAATTGGTAGACCTCTATATCCAGCAACAGAAGAGACGATTGAAATATGGCCAGATTTTTTTTCTTTAAAATAATTATAAACTGAATTTATACTATTCATTGTTCCAAAAAAGTTTGTTTCCATAATTTTTCTGATACTTTCTAAATTTAATTTTCTTTCAGAATTTGGATCATGAATTCCAGTAGAAAATACAGCAATATCTATATTTTCAAATTTACTAACAATTTTATTAAAAACTTCTTTGCATTTTTCAACATCTAACACGTCAAGAGGGAAAGAATGAATGTTGTTATTTGATTTAGATATTTCATTTAATAATTCTTCCCTTCTAGCAGATAATGCAACTTGCCAGCCTTCATTCGCAAATTTATAAGCTAACGCTTTACCAATTCCGCTGCTTCCTCCAGTTATCCAAATAACTTTATTATTCATTGATATTTATTATATAATATGAATATTAAAATGATTCTATAATTACTTTTTATAGATTTATTGTAATAATTAATTTTTTTATTTATGGATGACATAGTTATAGTTGGTGGTGGAATTATAGGTGCTGCAACGGCTTATTTTTTATCTAAAGAAGGAAGAAAAGTTAAAGTCATAGAGAGAGATCCAACTTATAAGCAAGCTTCATTTCCTTTATCCCTGGGTGGTTTTAGAAGACAATTTTATCAAAAAGAGAATATTTTATTGGGTAAGTTTGCTAGGGAATTTATATTTCAGATACCAGAAATATTAAAAACTGAAAAAAATCCAAACCCAACGGCTAGCATGGTTCCAAATGGATATTTATTAATGTTTGGACCAGATGATGCTGAGGAACAATATCGTGCTTTAGAGAATCACAAAGCGTGCGATGCTGGTACAAAAAATATTAAAGGTTCAGAATTATCAAAAATATTTCCATATATTAATAATAAGGGTATAGAAACAGCAACTTATACTGATAACAAAACTGAAGGTTGGATTGACCCATTTATGTTTCATAGTGCTTTAAAAAGTAAAGCAACTGAACTTGGAGCTGAATTTGTAAAAGGTAATATTAAAAGTCTTTCAGAAATTAAAGCAAAAATAATTATTTCTGCAGCAGGATGTTGGACTAAAGAATTATTGGACGATATATCTGTAGAACCACAAAAACATACAGTATTTAGAGTTAAGTGTCCTAAACATATTCCTGAAATGCCTTTGATAGGTGACTTGCCTTCAGGAGTTTATTGGAGACCAGAAGGTAAAGAATATTTAGCTGGATCTCCAAAATCTGTTTTTGATGCTAAAGACTTAGAACCTGCCTGGGATGATTTTGAAGAATTAGTTTGGCCGGCACTTGCAAATAGAATTCCAGTTTTTGAAGAATTGAAATTAACTGGAGGATGGGCAGGATATTATGATTGTAATAGACTAGATAATAATGCAGTTGTAGGTAAACACCCTAAATATGAGAATGTTTATTTAGCTACTGGTTTTACTGGTAGAGGGTTAATGCAGGCACCAGGCATAGGAAGAGCTCTTACAGAATTGATTACAACTGGAGCTTATCAATCTATAGATATATCTAACATGGCTGTGGAAAGAGTTTTAGGAAAAAAGGCTAGACCAGAGCCTTATGTACTATAAATTTAATTTAATTTTATGAAGTTACATATAGGTGGTAAAGAAAAAAAAGAAGGTTGGAGTATCCTAAATATTCAAAAAAATGATGATGTAGATTACGTTGGCGATATATCAGATCTTTCACAATTTAAGGATAATTCTATAAATGAAATTTATGCTAGTCATGTTTTTGAACATATTAAATTCATAGACGCAAAAAAAACTTTGCTTGGTATAAATAGAGTTCTTGTAGAAAATGGTAAATTTTATATCTCAGTTCCTGATATGGATGTTTTGTGCAAGATATTAATAGACAAGAAGAAAGATCCAAAAATAAAAATCCATGCCTTAAGAATGATATTTGGTGGTCAAACTGACGAATATGATTTTCACTATTTTGGCTATAATTTTGAATTACTTAGAGGGTTACTTAAAAATGTAGGTTTTAGAAATGTTGAAAAGGTAAAAACTTTTTCACTTTTTAATGATACTAGTGATTATGCTCCTTACGGAGAACCTATAAGTCTTAATTTAATTGCAATAAAGTAAAATTTTTAAGTTCCACAAAAAGTTTGGTATTTTTCATTTGAAATAGATGGGATTTGATATTCAATTATATTTTTTTGTTCAGTATAGGGATTGTTTAAAATTTCTAAAAGTTGATTGATTGGTATAAAATTATCTTGATTTGCTTCATGTAAGGCTTCTTCGACTTTATGATTTCTTGGGATTACAAGTGGATTAACACTCCTCATCAAATTTATGTATTTTTCTGGCGTATTGTTATTAGTTGATAATCTTTTTTGCCATCTTTTTTTCCAATTTTGGAAGATATTATCTTCATAGTTTTTGATTTTTTGAATTTTAAAGTTCATCAAATGACAAAAAGTATTTGTGTAGTCTATTTTTTTTTGATGCATCCAAGTTAACAAATCTAAAATTAAAAACTTATCTTTTTCATCAGCACCAAATAAACCTAGTTTGTCTCTCATCATGTTGAGCCATTTTTCCTCATATTTTTTCTCAAATGTATTAATTATTTCAGTAGCTAATTTAATTGCTTTATCTTGATCTTTATCGATCATTGGTATTAAGCATTCTGCAAATCGTGAAAGATTCCATTTTGTAATAACAGGCTGATTGCAATAAGCATATCTTCCCATTTGATCAATAGAGCTAAATACAGTTTTTGGATCATAAGTATCCATGAAAGCACAAGGTCCATAATCAATTGTTTCACCTGAAATACTCATATTATCTGTATTCATTACCCCATGAATGAAACCAACTCTCATCCAATTAACAACAAGATCAATTTGTTTATCTAAAACAATATTTAAAAGATCTATTGCTTTATTTTTTGAATTTTCAACATTTGGATAATGTCTTTTAATCACATAATTTAATAATGTTTCTAGCTCATTTTTTTTTTGTCTAGCCGCAATATATTGAAAAGTTCCAACTCTAATATGGCTTAAAGCTACTCTTGTAAGTATCGCTCCATGCAAAGGTGTTTCTCTAATTACTTTTTCACCTGTTTTAACTACAGCTAAACTTCTTGTTGTTGGTATATTCAAGTTATGCATTGCTTCACTAATAATATATTCCCTCAACATTGGTCCTAATGCAGCCCTGCCATCACCATTTCTTGAAAAAGCAGTTTTGCCAGATCCTTTAAACTGAATATCGTGCCTATTTTTTTTTGATAAATGTTCTCCAATTAAAACAGCTCTACCATCTCCCAACATTGTAAAATGACCAAATTGATGTCCAGCATATGCTTGGGCAATACTATTACTTCCTTGAGGGAGTGAATTACCTCCAAATAATTCTGAAATTTTTTTGTTATCTAAATTCGAAAAGTTGAGACTTAATTCTTCTGCAAGATTTTTATTAAGAATAACTAATTCAGGTTTTTTAACTGGAACTGGTTCTATATTTTCTTTAAATGAGTCTGGTAGTTTGTAATAAGTATTATCGAAACACCATCCATTGGTCATTAGATTTAACTAACTTCTGCTTGATGATCTTTTGGTTTCACTTCAGTTTTAAATTGGTTTGAAATTTTTTGAACTTGTACTGAAGAAACTTTATATTCTGCGCACATTGTTTCTTCATCTTTTCCATGTCCAGTTACCATATTGACCATGTGTTCTGGGAAATGGAATGTTGTAAATACAATTCCTTCTTTAACTTTGTCAGTAACTTCCACTTTTAAAGCCACTTCACCTCTTCCTGAATATAATCTTCCAATATCACCAGTATTTAAATCTCTATTAGCTGCATCTTTAGGATGCACTAATAAAACATCCTCATCTACAATGTTAATATTGTTAGTTCTCCTTGTCATTGTAGCTGCATTATAATGTTGTAAAACTCTGCTGGTTGTTAATATTAAAGGATATTCTTTTTGATTGGTTTCAATTTCTGTTGATTCTTTCCAATCAAAGTTTTTTAGTCGTCCTTTTCCTAATTTAAATTCTTCTGCGTGTAATATTTGAGTATCTGTTCCGTCCTCTTTTACAGGCCATTGTAAACCAAATTTTCCTAATCTTTTTCGAGTAATCCCTTTGAAAAAAGGTACAATATCAGCAATTTCTGCTAACACTTGATCTGCATCATAAGTAGGTTGATCAAATCCAAGTTTTTGCATCATGTCTGTAACTATAACTCCATCTGGTTTTGTTCCAGGCAATGGAGGAACGGCACGGTTAACTCTTTGTACTCTTCTCTCTGTATTAGTAAATGTCCCATCTTTTTCTAAGAAGGTAGTTCCTGGTAAAACAACAGTTGCAAGTTTAGCAGTTTCACTCATAAATATTTCTTGAACTACTAAAAGTTCAAGTGAATTCATGGCATCAACTACGTGAGCACTATTTGGGTCTGTTTGGACAATATCTTCACCAATAATCCAAATTCCTTTGACTTCTTTATTAATAGCTGCATCAAACATTTGTGGTATTTTTAATCCAGCTTTAGTTGGATGTGTTACTCCATATTTATCGCTATAAAATTTTTGATTCTTTTCATCTGAAACTTCAAAGTATCCTGCACCTTGGTGAGGTTGGCATCCCATATCAGCTGCACCTTGAACATTGTTTTGACCTCTTAAAGGATTTACTCCAACACCTTTTCTTCCAATATTTCCTGTGATCATAGCAAGGTCAGCAATTAACATTACAGTTTTTGATCCTTGTTCGTGTTCTGTTACTCCTAAACCATGAAATTCCATTGAATTTTTTGCGGTTGCGTAAGCTATTGCAGCTTCTTTAACTAATTGTTTATCAACTCCAGCAACTTTTGCTAGTTGATCAACATCTTGTCTTTCAATTTCTTTAAGAAAATTATCAAATCCTTCAGTTCGATCTCTTACAAAATCTGCATTATACAATTTTGATTTAATTATAAAATGTAACATCATATTAAGTATAGCAACGTTAGTTCCTGGTCTTAATTTAATGTGGTAGTCGGCAAGTTTTGCAAGTTCAGTTGTAATAGGATCTAAAACAATAAGTTTTTTACCTTTCATTACTTGTTGTTTTATTTTAGATCCAGTAACAGGGTGTGCATTAGTTGGGTTTGCTCCAATGACTAAAAATAAATCTGCATGATAAATATCTTCAGTAGAGTTTGTTGCAGCACCTGTTCCAAATGTTTGTTGCATACCCCAAGCAGTAGGTGAGTGACAAATTCTTGCACAACAATCGACACTGTTTGTGCCCACAGCTGCTCTAATCATTTTTTGAAAAATATAATTTTCTTCATTAGTACATCTTGCTGATGAAATCCCAGCAAATGCATCAGGACCATTGTCTTTAATAATTCTTTGCATCTCTTTTTTAATAAAATCATAAGCTTCATCCCATGTTGCCTCTTCAAATTTTCCATTTCTTTTAATTAATGGAGTTTTTAGTCTGTCAGGATGATCATAAAAGCCAAATGCATATCTTCCTTTGATACAAGTATGACCAGCATTAACTTCTGTTTGTTTTGGAGTATCAATTGATACAACTTTATTATCTTTAATCGATGCTTCTAA
>CACFTS010000022.1 GCA_902569285.1 uncultured Pelagibacteraceae bacterium
TCCTTTAATTTATTTAAATATCTATCTTGTAGCATTATTTTAATTATTCTTGTAATTTACCGTTTACCCAAGTACCTGTTTTTTCTTTTCCATCAGACCAAGTAAAAGTTCCTTCACCATTCATAAAACCATTGACCCATTCACCTTCATAAGTTGAGCCATCTGGAAAAGTCAAAATTCCTTGACCGCTCCACTCACTATTTTTAAATTCACCTTTATAAATATATCTATTTGGCCAAGTTTCAGTCCCTTGACCATGTTTTTGCGTTGCAACCCATTCTCCTTCATAAGTTGTTTTGTCTGTATAAGTCCATTTACCAACGCCATTTTCACAATTTCCTTCACAGCCTGTTTTTCGAGCTGATGCTGATGTCGTAATTAAAATACTTAAAATTATATAAAGGATATATTTTTTCATTATTACATTTTACACAAAATTATATAAAAAAAAATCTCCCCCAACAATGTTGGGGGAGAAATTTTGTTTTTTAAATTTAACCTTACTTAGTAAAAGCTTGCCAAACACTCTTATTGTCAGCTAACCATTTTTTAGCTGCATCTTCATGAGTCATTTTGTCAACGTCAACTAAAGCTGCCATTGCACCAATTTGACTTGTAGAGAATGACATTTTTTTGAATGTTGCAGCTGCTTTTGGATGAGTTTTTGGAAAGTCTGCATTAACAGCCTTTTTCAAATAACCATCTGGTGAACCACATTTTCCATCACCACCATCTTCTGGTCTACAACCAGCAGAGTATGGAGGGAAATCTATAAATGTAAAACCAGCACCATCTGTAAAGTTTGGTGTCCAGTTAAAGATGATAGTTCCTCTTCCTTCTTTTTTAGCTGCAGCTAGCTCTGCCCAAAGTGCATCTGCGCTTCCAGCAAATTTAACTGTCCAAAGATCTCCTAAACCTAAAGCGTCAATTCTTTGAGGTATTAAATCTCCGTGCCAAGTTTGTGGACCTTCTAACATTCTTCCTTTTCCACCTGAGTCAGGAGTTACAAAGTTCTTAGCACAATCTTTGTTTTTTAAAGCATTCCAATCTGGTAGACCAGGACAAAGCTTAGCAACCCAGTTTGGATATCCCATATCTTCAAGAGTTCTTGCTTCATGATCACCCCAGTCAAGCAAACCACCTTTATCAAGTGCAGTTGTAAATGATTTACCAAATGCAGATTCCCAAACTTCGTGTGATATAGTTACATCACCAATACGAATAGACTCGTAAACAGCTTGTGAGTCAGCCGGTACATATTTAACATTATTTCCCATACTTTCAAAAATTCCACCGATCACGTAAGCCATTACAACTTGACTTGACCAATTGTGTGTTGGGATAACAATGGGCTTCTTACTATCTGCTGCATTAGATAAACCTGCAAAACTTACTGCAGAAATTATCACTGCAGACAACAATGATATTATTTTTCGCATATATTCCCCTTTCTTAATATTAAGACCTTACAGTATGTGCTTAAGTAAAAAGATAGTCAACTAATAGATATTTATATAATATAAAAATAAAATATTAAAAATGACGCTGACTACCTTAAATATTAAAGAACCAGGCTTAAATTCATTACCACCTGGAGTTGAAAGATACGTTGTTGAAGGAGGTGGTTTAACGGGAATTCAAATTTTACCAGATGATGAAATAGAAATTATCAATAATGAAGGTAATCAAATTTGTGAAATTTCTATATTCAATAAAGATGGTAAATCTGATCTTGGTATTTTAGGTTTAAAAGAAGTTAAAGATATTTCGGAAATAAAGAAAATACTTTTAAAAAAAGATGAAACCTCTTTACAGGCTTTACTCCAACTAAAAAAAAGAAATTTAAATATAGAAAAATCAAAATCGTCTTTAGTTTTTGATAAAGAAACAAAGGCTGGTGAGAATATTAAATTAAAATCAAAAGATAAATGTTACTGTATTATTGCAGCTCCAGGCAATGAAATGTTGGTTCATGAACAAAACCCATCTACTGAACTTACAGTAATGGTTAAAAGATCCGTTATCAAGGAAGATAAGGAGTTCTCTATAATTCCAGATCCTGTTTATGATCCCTCTGATGAAATTAATATTGCAAAAACAACTGCAAATTCTTACCAAGTAAAAGAAGGTGATTATATTCAAGTAATTACTCCTACAGGAAGACAATGCTCTGATTTTGTAGCATACGATACTGCCAAATTAGATAAAAAAAAAGAAAACGGATTAGATTGGCAAACAACAAGAACTTTTATGGGAAATACTTTTCCAGGTCCTGGGTTGTTTTCAAAATTTTATGATGTAGATCACGAACCGCTTGTTGAAGTGATAAGAGATACAGTTGGTATTCATGATACATTTAATTTAGCCTGTACTTCAAAATATTACGAAGATGCTGGATATTTTGGTCATGCTAATTGTTCGGATAATTTAAATGATGTTATGGAAAAATATGGTGTCCAAAAAAAAAAAGGTTGGCATGCAATTAACTTATTCTTTAACACATCTGCTGGAGGACAAAACTCTGTATTATCTGATGAATCTTTTGCAAGACCTGGGGATTACGTTATTTTCAGAGCTCTTAAAGATTTAACTTGTGGAACAACTGCTTGTCCAAGTGATATTGATAGCTGTAATGGATGGAATCCTACAGATATATTTGTTAGAACTTATGATAAAAAAAAAGAATTTACAAAATCATTTGCATTTAGAATGAAAACTGACTCTGAAAAAAAACTGACCAGAAACACAGGCTTCCATGAAAAAACTTCAAAACTAACAAGAAATTTTGTGGATGCTAGAGGTTTTTGGTTGCCAAATGATTACACTAAACATGGGATTATTAATGAATATACTGCTTGTAGAGAAAAAGCTGTTGTAATTGATTTATCTTCATTAAGAAAATTTGAAATTTTAGGGCCTGATGCTGAAGAGTTAATGAATTACACATTAACAAGAAATATTAAAAAACTTTCTGTTGGTCAGATTGTTTATTCTGCAATGTGTTATGAAAACGGCACTATGTTTGATGATGGTACTTTATTAAGATTAAGTGAAACAGGTTTTAGATGGGTTTGTGGAGATGAATATGCTGGAGAATGGTTAAAAGAACAAGCAAAGAAGAAAAATCTAAAAGTTGTAATCAAAAATTCAACAGATCAAATTAATAATATTTCTGTTCAAGGACCTAACAGTAGAAAAATTTTAGAAAAAATAATTTTTACACCACCAACTCAACCAACAATATCTGAGTTGCAATGGTTTAGGTTTACTATTTGTAGATTAGAAGAATTAAATGGAATTCCATTAATTGTATCAAGAACGGGTTATACAGGTGAACTTGGTTATGAAGTTTGGTGTCATCCTGATCATGCACCAAAAGTTTGGGACAAGGTATTAGAAGCAGGTAAAAAAGATGGTTTAATACCAGCAGGTTTTGGTGCTTTAGACTTATTAAGAATTGAGGCTGGATTAATTTTGTTTGGAAATGAATTTGACGGACAACAAGATCCTTTTGAAGCTGGCATAGGTTTTTCTGTACCGCTTAAAACAAAAACTGATGATTTTATTGGTAAAGAAAATTTAATTAAAAGAAAAGAAAATCCACAAAAAAAATTAGTTGGACTTGAGCTAATTGGAAAAGAAAAAGCTAATCATGGAGACTGTGTTCATATTGGGAGAGCTCAAGTTGGTATTATAACAAGCGCTTGTTTATCTCCAACTTTAGGTAAAAATATTGCTTTATGTAGAATTGATATTGGTCATTCAAAAATAGATACTGATGTTGAGGTAGGAAAAATTGATGGACATCAAAAAAGAATACCAGCTAAAATTGTTGGATTTCCTCACTACGATCCTCAAAAAACACGTGTTAGATCTTAATGCCCAAAACTACAAAAAATTTATTAGAATTTTGGGAATACCAAATGAAGTTGTCTCATTCTTCTAGTAATTATTTTTTTAGAAAATCACCCTCACATTATCATATGATGCTATTAGTTATGAATGCATTTAAATATAAAGAAAATTTAACTGTAGAAGAACTAAAAACAAAGTTATTTAAGACATCTAGACCAAAATCAGCTTTAATGATTAAAGAAGCTTGTGATAAGAAATTCTTTACTTTAGAAAAAAAAGGCAAAGATAATAGAAAAAAATATGTTCTACCTACTTCTGATTTTGTAAACGAATTCAACGATTATCTTAAAGTTTTAAATAATTTAAGCTTCTAATATTTGACCAATCTATAGTTGAAAAAAACTTATATAAATTATATATAAAAAAAAATATATTTTTTTCTTTAACAAAAAAATAATGTTTCTCCAATGTCGTTCCCTACTAAAACTAAATACCTAATAATAGGTGCTGGAATTCACGGCTTAAGTACAGCTTGGCATCTAGCAGAAAAAATAAAAAAAAAAGGAAATGGATCTAACAACGATATTGTTGTTATCGACAAAGGTGGAATAGCATCAGGAGCAAGCGGTATAGCTTGCGGTGTAGTCAGAAATAATTATTTTCAACCCGCAATGAGAGAACTTATGGCTCATAGTGTTAAAATTTGGGAAAGTGATCCAAAAAAATTTAGTTACCATCCAGTGGGTTATATGCAAATAAGCCCGGAAAGTATGAGAAAAGATATAACAACTATATATGAACAACAAAAAGCAATTGGTTATGAATCTGAATTTATTGAAGGAAGAGAAGATTCAATGAAATATATGAAAAACATGTTTCATGATTGGCAGGCAAAAGGAATAACTTCTGTTTTACATGAAAAAAGAGGTGGTTATGCAAATAACTCTGCAGCTATTTACGGTATTGCTGATAAAGCAGAAGCTTTAGGGGTAAAAATTATTACCGGAACAGAAGTTACAGGTTTTAAAAGAGGAAGTAATAGTAAGGCAGTGACTGGAGTTGTTACAACAAAAGGAACGATAGATTGTGAACAGGTTATTATAGGAGCTGGACCTTGGGTAAAAACTTTTTGGGATAAATTAGAATTACCAAATAAAATTTCAATTAAAGATCAAAAAGGAATGACTCATAAAGATTATCCCATGTGGATTTATTGGTTTTTAACTGAAGGAGTTTTAGGAGTTGATCCAAATTTTCAAAAAACTGACGATGGCAAAATGCCTCCTGTGATTCATGTTGATAGCGATGCGCATTTATTTTCTGATGTCGATGGTTCTCTCATCACAGATAAAATGTGGGGCATTTATTATAAACCAGATTTTAATTTTAAAGGTGTTCAAGGAGGAGCTGCTCCTTATAAAATAACCAAACCATCAGAAAGTGTAAAAGTTGACCCTTACGGAATAGACTCACCTGAATATCAAACTACAGATGAGTTTGCTCATATGTGGTGTTCTGCTTTAGCTCATTGTCAAAAAAGATTTCAAGGAAAAATAAAAGTTTATCACAAAGGTCCATCTGGTGGATTAGGTTGTTTTACTCCAGATTCATTCCCAGTATTTGATCGATTTTGTGAAAATGTATATTTTATTGCTGACTCTAACCATGGTTATAAGATGATTGGAGTTGGAGAGTTAGTAGCTGATGAAATATTAGGTGAAGAAAAAGATTTATTAAAACCTTTCAGATTCAACCGATACGAGAAAGGTGAACTTCACCCTACTTCTTCAAGCCCATTCCCTTGGAGCTAATACTATAGAGATGACAGTTTATCTATATAGACAGATAATTTTTTTTCAGTTACATTTTTTAATCGTAAAATTCTAAAGGGGGAAAATGACTGATCTAGAAAAACATGTAAATCAACCAGGCAGAGATAAACTAGTTAAAAAAGTTAGAGAAAAAATTAATGAATTAGGAATTACATACATTTACTATCAATTTATATCTGTAACAGGACGTGTTGTTGGCAAAGGAATTCCCGCAGACCATTGGGAAAGAACTGCAGAAAAAGGTTTTCAATTGGTTTATGGATCTACTGCAAACTTATTTGTAGACAGACATAAAAATTATATCGGTTACGGTCCTGAAGCTATGGAACTTGTTGGTATACCTGACCCTGAAACTTTCTGTCAATTGCCTTGGGACAAAAGAGTTGGAAGAGTTTTTGTTACATGTTTTAGAAACAGAGAAGAAAGACAAAATCCAGGAGGACATTTAACCTCTGATTGTCGAGGAAATCTCAGAATATTTATGGATGAATTTCAGAAAAAACATGGATTAGAATTAAGAGTTGGAACTGAACCTGAAATGATGTGGTTGACAAAAAATCCTGACGGAAGCCCTACTGGATCAGGTTTTTCTAAACCATACTGTTATCACATTGATCAGTTTGAGTCATTAAGACCTGTGTTTATGAAAGTAATTGAATATGCTTCAGCCATGGGTTTAGATATGATCCAAGGTGACCATGAAGATGCTCCGGGACAATTAGAATTGAACTGGACATACGATAATGTTTTAAGAAACGCTGATAGACTTTCTACTTACAGACAAATTTGTGCGCAAGTTGCAAGAGAACATAATTTAATAGCATGTTTTATGACAAAACCATTCATGGGTGTATCTGCAAGTGGTTGCCATACAAATATGTCTTTATGGAAAGGTGGAAAAGTTGTAACAAACAAACTAGGTAATAAAAAATTACCTGGAGTAGAGGAAGTGTTTGGTTATGTACAGGGAGGCACAAATACTTTTATGCCTGATACTAAAGATATGCAACTACCAGGTAAAGTTGGTTTACAGTCCATTGCTGGAATAATGGAACACTTGCCTGCATTAACTGCTTTAGGATCTTCAACAGTTAATTCTTACAGAAGACTTTGGGACCAAGGTTTCTGGGCTCCAGTTTATGCTGATTGGGGATATCAAAACAGAACTTGTGGTTTAAGAGTATCAGCGCCTGGAAGATTTGAGTATAGATCAGTTGACTCAATGCACAATCCATATCTATTGGGTGCAGCTTTATTAAAAGCCTGTGACCATGGTATTTCAAAAAATCTAAAACCATCTAAGCCTGAATCTAGAAGTATGTACGAAGCTAAAAAAGCAGGTAAAGATGTAAAAAAACTTCCTTTAAGTTTAGGAGAAGCTTTGGATAGACTATCTGAAGACGAAGTAATCAAATCAGCAATGCCTGATGAAATGTATAAAGTTTTTCATTGGTACAAAAATGATGAATGGGAAAAATTCTTAGGTGCTACAACCCAATGGGATCTTGATACTTATTTAGATTGTCTACCATAATAGATTACTAGAAAGGTTTAAAAAATGTGCGGAATTGCGGGATTAATACATCGAGGAAAATCATCTAACGTGGGTCAAGAACTACAAGGTATGCTTCAAGCCTTGAAACATAGAGGAGAAGATTCAACAGGTTATGCTCTATATGGAGATACCGATGGAAAAAACTTTATTATGAGATTTAAAGTTGGTGAAAATGTCGGTGAAGGAAGTACCTCTATAGCTGAAGATGTTTCTGTTTATGATGAAAGAAAAAAAACCGTAGATATCTATCTTTCTGAAATGGGAGCTAAAATAGTTAAAGAAGAAAGAATACTGCCCTACTCTCTAAGATATGAAATACAATATGATAAAAAAGATTTATTAGAGTTTTCACAAAAAATTGAAAGTATTTCAGGTGTTGAAATTCTTTCAATGGGTAAATCTTTAGAAGTTATAAAAGATTTAGGTAATGCGAAAATTGTTTGTGATAGATATAATTTAGATAAAGTTGTTGGAACTCATGCTATTGGCCACGCTAGAATGGCCACTGAATCTGGAGTAGATATTAAATCTGCACACCCTTTTTGGGGTTACCCATTTAGTGATGTGTCAGTTGTTCATAATGGTCAATTAACAAACTATTGGAATAATAGAAGATCTTTGGAAAATAAAGGTATGAGATTTATGTCCGAATGTGATTCAGAATTAATAGCTGTATATATAGCACAAAAAATGAGAGAAGGAGCTTCTCTTGAAGAAGGAATGAAAGAATCTTTAGCAGGTTTAGATGGAGTGTTTACTTATTTTGTTGCAACAAAAGACTCTTTAGGTATGGCAAAAGATACTATGGCCGCAAAACCTTTGGTTCTTTATGAGTCAGATGATTTAGTTGCAATGGGCTCTGAAGAAATAGCAATAAGATCAATTCTTCCACAAGAAATTGATACTTATGATCCTTTTGATGGAGAGGTAAAAGTATGGCAAATTTAAAAACTCAATCAAAGAAATCAAAAGCTCAATCAATGGGTATGCACACTGAGGTTTTAACTGGAAGAACTCAGCAGAAGTTTTTTAATCCTGATGAGGCAGAAAACTTTTATTATTTTGGTACTTACGATGTTGATTTCAATAAAAGAACAGATCTTGATGTAAAAGATATGACCGCTCCAGAAGCTAATAAAGAAATAGATAATTTAATGAGCCAGGGTTTTGGAACTATTGTTATTAAAAATCCACAAGGAAAGCATAGCATAGGTGTTGGCATCTTAAATAAATTGAATTTAATTGTTGAAGGTAGTCTAGGTTATTTTGGAATTGGATCATGCGATGGACCAGTAGTCAGAATTAATGGCAGAGTTGGTTGGTCTTGTGCAGAAAATTTGATGGCAGGAAAAGTAGTTATTGAAAAAAATGCTGGGTCTTGTTTTGGTGCTGCTATAAGAGGTGGAGATTTAATTTGTAAAGGAAGCGTTGGTGCTAGAACAGGT
>CACFTS010000023.1 GCA_902569285.1 uncultured Pelagibacteraceae bacterium
GTTTATAAAAAAGTTGATACTTGTGCAGCAGAATTTAAGTCATTTACTCCTTACATGTATTCAACATATCAACGAAATTTTTCAATAAATTCTGAATGTGAAGCAGATCCGTCTGCTAAGAAAAAAATCATCATCCTAGGTGGTGGTCCAAATAGAATTGGCCAAGGAATAGAATTTGATTATTGCTGCTGTCAGGCAAGTTTTGCTTTAAAAGATGCGGGCTTTGAAACCATTATGGTTAACTGTAATCCAGAAACTGTTTCAACTGACTACGATACTAGTGATCGATTATACTTTGAACCTTTAAAAGAAGAATATGTTTTTAATATAATTAAAAAAGAAAAAGAAAAAGGAAATTTGATTGGTATCATTGCTCAGTTTGGTGGCCAAACTCCAATTAAACTTGCTAAATTTTTACACGACAATAAGTTTCCAATTTTAGGAACACAATACAAATCAATTGATTTAGCAGAAGATAGAGATCAATTTAGAAATCTTCTTAATAAATTAAAATTAAAACAAGCTAAAAGTGGGATTGCTAAGACATTTAAACAAGCAATTCAAATAGCAGAAAAAATTGGTTTACCATTAATGGTTAGGCCTTCTTATGTTTTGGGTGGAAGAGCTATGGAAATTGTTTATAAAAAAAGCCAACTTAAAAACTTTGTTGAAGAAGCATTTAAAGCTGCAGAAAAAAATCCTATTCTAATTGATAAATTTATTAATCATGCAATGGAAGTAGATGTTGACGCTATATCTGATGGAAAACAGGTACATGTAGCGGGTATCATGCAACACATAGAAGAAGCCGGAATTCACTCAGGAGACTCTGCTTGCTGTCTCCCTCCAGTATCTATTAAACCATATTTGATAAAAGAGATTGAAAACCAAACAAGAAAGTTAGCTTTAGCTTTAAAAGTTAAAGGTTTTATGAATATTCAATTTGCAATTAAAAAAGATAAAATTTTCGTGATTGAAGTAAACCCAAGAGCTAGTCGAACAGTACCTTTTGTATCAAAAGCTAAAGGATTGCCTCTTGCTAGAATTGCATCAAGAGTAATGGCTGGAGAAAAATTATCTAAATTTGATCTAAAAGATAAATCTAAGGGCATGTATGCAGTAAAAGAAGCCGTATTTCCTTTTAATAAATTTCCTAATAGTGATTTACTTTTAGGGCCTGAAATGAAATCAACTGGCGAAGTAATGGGATTTGATAAAAATTTTGGTATGGCGTTTGCCAAAAGCCAAATTGCATCTGCAAATTCATTACCAAAACAAGGCCTTGCATTTATATCATTAAAGAACTCTCATAAAGATGAAGGTATTGGTTTAGCAAAACAATTAATAAAATTAAAATTTACCTTATGTGCTACACAAGGTACTGCTAAATATATTAGAAAATTTGGAATGAAATGTAGAATTATTAATAAAGTCAGTAGTGGTTCACCTCACATTGTAGATGTCCTTAACTCTAAAAAAATTGCAATTGTAATTAATACGGGTGGTGGAAATAGAGAATATCGAATAAGTGATGCAATAGCTTTACGTAGAGCAACATTAAAAAATAAAGTTCCCTATTGCACTAATATGTCAACTGCACAGGCTTGTTTGGGAGCAATTAAATCTCTTAAAACTGAAAAATTAGAAGTAAAATCTCTACAAGATAATTAGTTTTATAATTTTTTTGTAAGAACTAAATGGTTGATCCAAGGTTTTCCACCTTCTTTAAATTCTACAGCATCCATTATTTCTTGAATAAAGAATGTTCCTAGTCCACCAGGTTTAATATTATCTATTTCTCTATGTTTTACTTTTTTTGGATCTACAGGAGTGCCCCTGTCATAAAAAGCAATTTGCAATTTATTGTCTTCACAACTAATTTTAACAACCATTATATCTTTTGTATTAGGATCATCTTTATATGCATGCTTAACAATGTTTTGTGCAGCCTCAGCAATAGCTAAGACTAATTCATCTTTCAAATTTTGTTCAATTTGAAGTTTTGCAAATACCTCTCGACAAAAAGTTCTTACATCTTTTAGGCTAGATGATTTTACTAAAAAGGCTTTTTTTTCAGTATGATTTGCTTGAGCAACTTCATTCATAAAAAATTATTCTAAATTTAATATTTGCTCTAACTTAGCCATCATTATTACTTTAAGGACTGATTTACTTACGTCCTTAATAATTACCTTGGTATTTTTTTCTAAAGCTTTTTGGTGACTTTCAATTAACACTGAAATTCCAGACGAGTCCATATATTGAACTTGACTTAAATTTAAATGAACCTCTTTACCAGCATCAATGTGAGGAAATATTACCTCTTTTGCTTTTTCAACCACATCCATATCGATTTCACCATCTAAAAAGATAGTACAGACATTTCCGTGTGCTAAAGCTTCTTCTGTTACTTTATATGTCATAAAAATTTCTTTGCCATTGCTATAACTTTTTCTACTGGTTTACTAATATCTACCAATTCAAATTTTGTGTTTTTTTGTTCTGATAGTTTTTTGCTTTCAATTAAAATAGAAATTCCAGATGAGTCCATATATTCAACTTTACTTAAATTTAAATGAACTTCGTGTCCTGCTTCTATTAAAGGTAATATAGTATTTCTTGCTTTATCAGCAACTTCCATATCGATTTCACCATCAAGATGAACTATTCTTTTGTTGTCAATTTCTTCTACTTTGTATGTCATAAAATTTTAAAAATAACTCATTATGAGCAGATATCCTGCTTTTTCCACAAAAAAAAACGCAAATATTGACGCTTATATTCATTTACATATCAACAAAAAATATTTAGATTCCTTTTATTAAATTAATTTAATTAATATAAAGAGGAAAAATGAAAAATAATAAAGGTTTTACACTAATTGAATTATTGGTTGTAGTAGCGATTATAGGAATTCTTGCAGCTGTTGGAACTGTTGCATATACTGGTTATACAGCGGGTGCAAAAAAATCATCCACTAAATCTAACCATGCTTCTACTGTGAAATACATAGCTGCGGAAGACCAAAAATGTAACATTGGTGAAGATACAGCAATGGAAGGAAAATTAACATGTTTAGGAAGAACTGCTTCATCTATAATTGATGCTGCTAATCTTGCTTTGGGGGATTTTAAAAACCCATTTAACCCTGCAAGCCCAGGAATTAGAGGAGGCACGACACCAGGGAAAAATGATGCTGGTGAGGATATAGTAATTGATTCAGCAGCATTTGCTGATGAAGTGGATAAAGGTTTCGTTAATCTTCAAGTAGATGCTACTGATGCATCAGGCAAAACGATACTAGTTACAACTTGTTATGACAATGATTGTAAGACATCTTCTACTGACCACGTGACTAATAAAATTTCAGTAGCTGAGTAAGAGAAGCGCTTAAAAATATTTTATGGCCACTAAGAGCTCAGGATTTTCTTTAATTGAGCTTTTAGTGGTTATAGCAATTATCGGTATTCTTTCCGCAACTGGTGTATTAACTTATAATGGATATGTTAAGTCTACCAAAAGAAATTCTGCTGAAAATATCTTACAACAAATAGCATTAGCACAAACTGAATACTACTCTAACACTGGATCTTATTTTATCACTGGTGGAGCTGGCAGCTGTACGGCGAGTATAGGTAGTTCAGAAGATATCGAAGATAATTTGTTTGATGGTGAAGATGCCATTGCTGATGATATCGATTTTGAATTTTGTGTTTTTGGAAATACTGCTAGTTATACAGTTTCTGCTGTAGAAGCTAATACTTCTCCTGGAGCCCCAGTTTGCACAATAACTGTTACTAAATACGGCACTCCTCAAAGAACAGATTGTTAATTTAACAATTAATTATAACTTTTACCCAAAATGGATGCTTTGGTAGTTTGTAAAAACTCAATATTAAAATAAATTAAAATTATGAAAAAGATTTTGTTAACACTATTGTTGCTCCCAGTGTTGAACAACTGTACTCAATACTCAGCAATGGTTGGACCAAGTTATGCTTTAATGGAAACTGGAAGCATTTTACAAGCAACAACTTCTTTATCTGGTTCTTTAGCAATGACTAATTTAAAAACAAATTTTGATATTGAGATCAAAAACGAAAATATCTGTCCAACAGTTCACACTTCTGAGCTTAATAAAGTGTTCTTTGAAACTGTTGAACATCTGGATTGTTTTTATGATCCAATGAGTATCTATAGATAACTCTTATTTAATAAGACCTATTTTGGGTATATTAACCTTTTGATAGTTTATTTTTTTTTTAAAACATGATTAATTTACCGGCATGAAAAAAAAGAGAAAAAAAAGAATTAATAGAAAAAATTTCTTAAAAAGAAAAAATACATCTATTGGAATAATACCAATATTATTTATTGTTGCTTTGCTAGCCTTGTTTTCTGAAACGGTAAGAACAATACCCGCTGGTGCTTTTAGTGAAAAATTATTCCAAAAATCCTTTGAAATACCAAAATTAAATTCCGAACTAATAGAAAAAAAAATATTAAATAAATCTTTTTTAATTAATAACAATACAGATTATCAAAACACAAAAGATAAAATAATTATTAATGAGACAAAAATTATTGCTAAAACTCCTGAAATAATAATTCCAGAAACCAATACAAAAATACTTAAAGAAGAGAAAATTGAAGATGTAACAATAGACGTACCAAAGGTAGAGAAAACTATCAAAGTAGCAGCAGATACAGAAAATAAACTTAAAGAAATTCTAGAGAATATTAGCGATGAAGAAGGAACTGGAACTTCAATCAATAATAAAAATATTACTTATATGCAGATTTTGCAAAAACCAAACGATTTAGATTTAAACCTCAAATATGCTCAACAACAAGGTAAAATGGGGAATTACAAACAAACCATTTCTACTTTGGAAAGATTAAGTATGATCTATCCAGATAATACTGAGATTAAATTATATTTGTTATCAGTTTTAGTTCAAGCCGACTCTCCTGAAAAAGCAAAAACTATAATTGAGGAAATGAAGTTAAGAAAAGATCTTAACCCAGAAGATTTAGAAACATTAAATGAAATAGAAGAAGAAATAAAAGATAAAGAACCTGGACTTTGGAAGTTATATGCCGACTATTCTTTCGGAGCAGTACATAGCGATAATGTAAATAGTGTTTCGTCTAGAAGGTTAAAACTTTCATCAGGTAGTCTTACTGGATCTAATGCTGCAAAACATGATAGAACATTAAGTGGGAGTGTTGGGTTCACTGCTACAAGACCTGTTGGGGAAGAGTCTTCTTTCATGATAAACTTAGCTCATACATTGTCAGAACAATATCAAGAAACCGATGATGATTATCAAAGTTACGGTTTAACACTTGCTATGGATACTGTGTTAGGTGGACAAAGTCTCAGCCCTTATTTTATGCTTAGTAAATCAGATTATCAAACAGATGCCGATAGTTTTTCTTTAATGTATGGTGTTGGTGGATTTTTTAGTGTAGGAGAAAGAAATTCATTTAGTTATGGATATTCATATTCAGATTCCAAAGCTAATCATAACTCATCAGATACTTCAGCTAATGAAGGTAATGCAATTGGACATGGTTATACTCTTGGACATGATTTTATATTTAATGAATTAATTTCGACTTCATTAGGATTGGGGTATAGTGATAGTGATGCAAAAGTTGATGCTGGAAATGATTTTGAAACATATGAATTTAGTCTTAGATTAAATTTAGCTTTTCCTTGGGCCTATATATCAATTGGTCAAGGAATAAGTTTCAATGATTATAAAAAAGAAGATAGCTCTGTAACTTCAACAAAATTAAGATCAGATCATACAAGCACTACGGATATAATGTTAACCAAAGCAATTGGTGATATATTTCCTACATTAGATCCTAATAGAAGTTTTTTTATAAACTTATCTTATGAAAAATTAATTTCCAACGCGAATATTATAAATTATGACTATATAGCAGATTCTTTTTCACTAAGTTTTAATAAGTCATTTAAATTAAATTAATCAATAAAAATTGGATTTTTAAAAATATTTTGTTAATTTTGTTGTATTTTTTACTGCTCAAAATGGTTTTTAAAACTTTAACTTTTTCAATAAATTGATACTTTTAGAAAAAAATGAAAAAATTAATTAGCATAATAACAGGTTTATTCTTTTTATTTACTTCTATTTCTTTTTCAGCAGAGGAAATTGATATTGAAAAACAATTAGTAGGAATAATTGGAGCTGTATCAGGCACTGTAAAAACAGAAACTAAAGAACTTAAAGTTGGTGACAAAATTTACTTAAATGAAACTGTTTATGCTGGAGCTAATTCAGGAACACAAATTTTATTACTTGATCAAACAACTTTTACCGTAGGTTCAGATTCAGAAGTTGTAATGGATACATTTATATATGATCCAGCAACTAACGATGGAAAAATAGTTGCAAGTGTTAAACAAGGAAGTTTAAAAGTTATATCAGGATTAATTAGTAAAAAAAATCCAGATAGTTTAACTGTTGAAGTCCCAGAAGGAACATTGGGATCTAGAGGAACAGAATTTCAAACTATGGTATCAAAAGGCAAAACTGATACTTTACTTATCGGACCGGGAAAAAATAATACTTTAGGTTTAAGACCAGGATCAGTATTGGTTGGAAATAAGTTTGGTAAAACATTATTAGACAACCCTTACAGTTTTGCATCAATGTCTAAAGATAGAGCACCGGGACAAGCAAAAAAAATTACAAAAAAACAATTAAAGAAATTTAAGAAGAAAATGAAAGCCCTAAAGGTTGCTAAGCTTAATCCTGATGCAACAAAAAGCGAAAGAAAGAAAATAAGAAAAGAATTAAAAAAAGAACTAAAAGAATTAGGTTTAGAAAAAAATGAAATTAAAACATTAATTAAAGAAAATATTAAAAAAGACAAAGAGAAAAAAATTACTATAAAAGAAAAGAGAAAAGCTAAGAAAAAAGCTAAAGCAGAAAAGAAAAAAGCTAAAAAGAAAAAAGCTAAAGCAGAAAAGAAAAAAGGTAAAAAGAAAAAAGCTAAAGCAAATAAGAAAAAAGGTAAAAAGA
>CACFTS010000024.1 GCA_902569285.1 uncultured Pelagibacteraceae bacterium
AATAAATTAATAGATGAGCTATTAAGTGATGATGATAATTCAAATATTTTCGATATAAATACTAAAATAAATATAGATGTTGATAAAATTCGTTTAGATAATGAATATGATCTCTTAAATTTTTCTGGAGATATATTTATTAAAGACAAAAAAGTAACAAAAGCTAATTTAGTTGGAAATTTTTCTAATGATAAAAAATTGAAATTTACAATTAACACTAATGATAATAATAAAATTACCACATTATATGTTGATAAAGCCGAACCAATTGTAAGAAGATATAAATTTATTAAAGGATTTGATGAAGGTTTATTAGATTTTTATAGTTCAAAAAATTCTAATGAATCTACCTCAAAACTAAAAATATATAATTTTAAATTAAAAGAATTACCAGTATTAACTAAAATATTAACTTTGGCTTCACTCCAAGGAATTGCAGATATTTTGTCAGGAGAAGGAATACGTTTTGATGAATTTGAAATGAATTTTAGAAATAAAAAAAATTTAATGACTATTGATGAGATTTATGCAATTGGCCCAGCGATATCTATTTTGATGGATGGTTATGTTGAAAAAAATAAGCTTATAAGTCTAAGAGGAACCTTAGTGCCAGCAACTACAATAAACAAGTTTATAGGATCTTTACCAGTATTAGGTAAAATATTAGTAGGTTCAAAAACTGGTGAAGGTGTATTTGGAGTAAGTTTTAAAATTAAAGGTCCTCCAAAAGATCTTGAAACAACAGTAAATCCAATAAAAACACTTACACCAAGATTTATTACTAGAACATTAGAAAAAATTAAAAAAAATTAATTTAATTGAATTTTTAAATGTCTTTTTTTACCGATAGAAAGTTTAATATAATTTTCATTAAATAATTTTTGATCTATAATAAACTTTTCATCATCAATTATTTTATTATTTATTTTAATTGCGTTACCTTTAATTAATCTTCGAATTTCACTTTTAGAAGATTCTAACTTTGAAAATACGATTAAATCAATAATGTTTATTTTTTTTTGTAGATTTGTGGCATTAATTTTAATTGAAGGCAAATTAGACCCAAGTGAATTTTCTGAAAACGCTTCTTTAGCAGCTTGTTGTGAATTTTGAGATGCTTTTTTACCATGAAGCATAGTAGTGGTTTCATTCGCTAATTTAATTTTAAGCTCGTTAATATCTTCATTTTTTATTTTATTTATTTCTTCAATATTTAAATCTGTAAACATTTTTAAAAATTTAATTACATCCTTGTCATCAATATTTCTCCAAAATTGCCAATAATCATATGCTGATAATAGATTTTTATCCAACCAAACAGCACCATTTTCTGTTTTTCCCATCTTTGCTCCTGATGCTAATGTTATAAGAGGTGTGGTCAAACCGTAAGCTTGATTATTAGAATGTCTTTTAATTAGTTCAGTTCCATTAACTATATTGCCCCATTGATCTGAGCCACCAATTTGTAAAGTACAATTTTTTTTTTTATTTAATTCTAAAAAATCATAGGCTTGTAATATCATATAGTTAAATTCCATATAACTTAAAGATTGCTCTCTATCCAATCTAGTTTTGACACTTTCAAAAGTAAGCATTTTATTTATTGTAAAATGTTTTCCAATATCTCTTAAAAAAGAAATGTAATTTAATCCTTTAAGCCAAGAATAATTATTCACAAATATAGGTTTAGTTTTTGGATTATTGTTGTCTAAATAATTTTTCAATATTTTTTCAATATTTTTAATATTTTTTTCTATTTCTTTTTCAGTTAAAATTCTTCTTGTTTTGTCTTTACCAGAAGGATCACCAATTCTAGTTGTTCCACCTCCGATTAATACAATAGGTCTATGACCATGTTTTTGCATAAGTCTTAGGCACATTATTTGAAGCAAACTACCGACATGAAGACTTTCAGCTGTGCAATCAAAACCGATATAACCTTTGATCTTTTTTCTATCTAGTAATTTAGATAATTCATCTTCACTTGTACATTGATAGAAGTAACCTCTATCTTTAAATTCTTTTAAAAATTTATTCATAGGTTTATAATTCTACAATATACAATATTTGATAAAAAAAAATAATAATGGGAAAGATATATACAGCTTTAGGATTAATGAGCGGAACTTCAATGGATGGGATAGATGCATCAATAATTGAAACAGATGGAAAAGCTGAATATAAAGCAATTTTAGACAAATATTTTGAATATCCTAAAAATATTTATAAAAATTTAACATCACTTAGAGATAAAATAAAAAGCTTAAAAGATCTAAAAAAGCATCAAAAACAAATAAAATCTATTGAAAAAGAAATAACAATTTTTCATGCTGAATCAGTTAATAGGATTTTAAAAAAAACTAAAGAAAATATAGATTTTGTAGGATTTCATGGCCAAACCATTTTTCATAATGCAGAAGAAAAAATTACTAAACAAATAGGGGACGGAAAACTTCTTTCAAAACTTATAAAAAAAATTGTAGTTTATGATTTTAGGCAAAATGATTTAAAAAGTGGAGGTGAGGGAGCTCCATTAACACCCATATTTCATCAAATGTTGGAAAAGAAATTTAATATTAAACCAGTAAGTTTTTTTAATATTGGCGGAATATTAAATAAAACAACTATTCGGAAAGATGGATATTTATCAGCAAAAGATGAAGGTCCCGGTATGTGTTTAATTGATAAATGGATAAGAACTAAATCTAAAAAAAAGTATGATGTGAATGGAAATATAGCTAAGTCAGGAAAAGTGAATGAAATAGTTTTAGATAAATATTGGGATATTTTTCAATCTTCTTGTATCGATAAAAAATCATATGACATTAGTGATTTTGATATATCATTTGCTAATAGTTTATCTTTAGAAGATGGTGCTGCTACATTAACTTTTCATACAGCAAATATATTCATTGATAATTTTAAAAATAACAAAACATTTAAAGACGTTTCAAAAGAAAAAATAATTTTATGTGGAGGAGGAAGAAAAAATAAATTTTTAGTTAATATAATAAAAACATATAATAAAGATTTAAAACTTATAGATGATTATGGGATTGATGGAGATTTTATTGAGTCCCAAGCTTTTGCTTATCTAGCAATAAGATCATATTTAAAATTACCAATTTCTTTTCCAGAAACTACAGGATGTATGAAACCTTGTACTGGTGGTATTATAGTTAAAAATTTTTAATAAAGAGCTGTTTCTTTTTTAATATATTTGTCTAAGCATTTTATTAATACACTTTCATTTTTTGAAAAAAAATGATTTGCTTCATTTATAGATTGGAATTCAACTTTAATTCCTTTTTGAAAACTTAATCTTTTGTCTAGCTCTTTTATATATTCGACAGGTACTAGCTCATCTTTTTTTCCATAAACCATAAGTCCAGATGTTGGACAGGGAGATAGAAATGAAAAATCATAAACATTGGGTTGTGGAGAAATTACAATAAATCTATTTATTTCTGGTCGTCTCATTAATAACTGCATTGCAATTAAAGATCCAAAAGAAAATCCAGAAACCCAACATTGTGAATTATCAAAATTTTCTCTTTCTAACCAATCTAAAGCAGCTGCTGCATCTGCTAATTCACCTTGACCATTATCAAATTCACCATCACTTTTACCAACACCTCTAAAGTTTACTCGACAAACAGAAAAATTATTTTCCATAAAAGTATTAAAAGTTTCAACCACAACTTTGTTGTTCATTGTTCCTCCATATTGAGGATGAGGTTGCAGTACAAGAGCTATAGGTGAAGTATTTTTTTTACTTTTGAAATATTTTGCTTCAAGTCTTCCTGCTGGACCAGGAATAAATATTTCTAAAATTTTGTTATCCATAATTGTTATTGATTATTATTCTCAAAAAAAAATTACATTTATCATATCTAAGTTACAAAATGTTATTTTTTTTGTATGTGAAACTTGACTATTTTAGTCAGGTATATATATATCCTTTAAAATAAGCATTTATGAGACTGACATCTAAAGGCAGATATGCGGTAATGGCTTTAGTGGATCTGGCGCGATTTGATAATATCACTCCAGTTTCTCTTAGAGACATATCTTTAAGACAAGGTATTTCCTTAGATTTTTTAGAACAAATTTTCTCAAAATTAAGAAAAAAAGAAATCGTTCAAAGTATAAGAGGAACTCAAGGAGGATATATCTTAAATAGAAAAGCTAAAGAAATAAAACTTACAAATATTTTTGATGCAGTAGATGAAAAAGTAAAAACTGTTCAATGTAAGAAGGAGTCAAAAAAAGGATGTAATGGTAAAACAACAAAATGCCTTACTCATAATCTTTGGGATGAACTTGAAAGTCATATAAATAACTTTTTTGAGGAAAAAAGTTTAGAAGATCTAGTTAAAGATAATGCTGAAAGAAGAGTTTAAAGATGGATACTAGAGAAAAAGATATAGAAAAATTAAAAGATTATAAATATGGTTTTTCTACCGATATTGAAAATATTAGAGCACCCAAAGGTTTAAATGAAGATGTAATTAAGTTTATTTCGAATATTAAAAAAGAACCAAAATGGATGTTGGATTTTAGATTAAAAGCTTTTGAAAGGTTTAAAAAATTAAAAGAACCTAATTGGCAAAAACCTAAATACCCAAAAATTGATTATCAAGATTTGTATTATTATTCTGCTCCTAAAAGCATTAAGGACAAACCTAAAAGTCTTGATGAACTTGATCCTAAGCTTTTAGAAACTTATAAAAAACTTGGTATTCCTTTACAAGAGCAAGAAAGATTAAATGGTATAGCTGTTGATGCAGTTTTTGATTCAGTTTCTGTTGCAACAACTTTTAAAGAAGAATTAACCAAACAAGGAATAATTTTTTGTTCAATGTCAGAAGCTATACAAAAACATCCAGAATTAGTAAAAAAATATTTAGGTACAGTTATACCAATTACAGATCATTTTTTTGCAACACTAAATTCAGCAGTATTTACTGATGGTTCTTTTGTTTATATTCCAAAAGGAATTAGATGCCCAATGGAACTTTCAACTTATTTTAGAATAAATGCATCAGAAACAGGACAATTTGAAAGAACATTAATTGTAGCTGATAAAGGAAGTTACGTAAGCTACTTAGAGGGCTGTACGGCACCAATGAGAGATGAAAATCAATTGCATGCTGCTAATGTAGAGTTAATAGCTCTTGATGATGCGGAAATAAAATATTCAACAGTTCAAAATTGGTACCCAGGTGATGAGAATGGCAAAGGTGGAATATATAATTTTGTTACTAAAAGAGGTTTGTGTAAAGGCAAAAATTCTAAAATTTCTTGGACACAAGTAGAAACAGGTTCTGCTATAACTTGGAAATATCCTAGTTGTATTTTAAAAGGAGATAATTCTATTGGTGAATTTTATTCAATAGCAATCACAAACAATCATCAAAAAGCAGATACTGGAACAAAAATGATTCATTTGGGAAAAAATACAAAAAGTAAAATTATATCAAAAGGTATTAGTGCTGGATTTTCAGATATGACTTATAGAGGGTTAGTTGATATTAATTTTAAAGCAAAAAATTCAAGCAATTATACTCAATGTGACTCTTTATTGATGGGAAATAAATGTGGAGCCCACACTGTTCCCTATATTAAAAATAAAAATTTTGACTCAAATATAGCTCACGAAGCTACAACTTCAAAAATAAGTGAGGAGCAATTGCATTATTGTCAACAAAGAGGATTGAATCCAGAAGAAGCAGTCGGATTAATTGTAAATGGATTTTGTAAAGAAGTACTCCAGCAGTTACCAATGGAGTTTGCTGTCGAAGCTCAGAAACTTGTAGGTATTAGCTTAGAAGGAAGTGTTGGTTAATGCTTAAAATAAATAATTTAAATGCAAATGTGGAAAATAAGTCAATTTTAAAAGGATTTTCTCTAAAAATAAATCCTGGAGAGGTTCATGCTATTATGGGTCCTAATGGATCTGGTAAAAGCACTCTATCTAATATTTTATCTGGTAAAAAGGGCTATGATGTTTCAGGAGAAATTTTATTTGAAAACAAAAATTTATTTGAACTTGAAACTGAAGAAAGAGCACACAAGGGTATATTTTTAGCTTTTCAATATCCTCTAGAAATTCCTGGCGTTAATACAAACATCTTTTTAAAAACTTCATTAAATGCAATTAGAAAAGCTCGTGGAGAAAAAGAATTAGATGCTATTGAGTTTTTAAAGCTTGTTAAAAAAAAAGCTAAAGAATTGAAATTTGATGAAGAAAAATTAAATAGACAATTAAATGTAGGTTTTTCAGGCGGCGAAAAAAAGAAGAATGAAATTTTACAAATGTCAATGTTGGCACCTAAATTATCAATTTTAGATGAAACGGACTCTGGTTTAGATATTGATGCATTAAAGATAGTTGCAGATGGTGTAAATTCATTAAGAAACAAAAATAACTCTTTTTTAATTATAACTCATTATCAAAGATTATTAGATTACGTTAAGCCAGACTTTGTTCATGTTTTATTAAATGGAAAAATAATTAAATCTGGTGGTCCAGAACTAGCATTAGAATTAGAGAGGCAAGGATATAAAAATTTTAATTAAATGATCGATCAACTTAAAATAGATTTTGAAAAGATAATTAAAACTTCAAACTTCTCTGAAAGTGATGTTAAATTAAAAAAAGAATTTTTAAATAAATTTATAGTAAATGGCTTTCCAAATAGAAAACTTGAAAATTGGAAATTCTCAGACATAAATCAAATTATCCAAAAGAATATTGGTGAGTTAAGTTTTTATAATGATTATTCAACTTCTAACAAAATTGATACTTCAATTTTTGTAAATGGATTAAAGCATAATAAGATTGTTTTTATAAATGGTAGAGTTGAAAAAATTGACTTTGGTTATGAAGATAAGGATAAAATAGAAATTAACGAAAACTCAAAATTAAATGATAAATTTGAAAA
>CACFTS010000025.1 GCA_902569285.1 uncultured Pelagibacteraceae bacterium
TTGACTTTGAACCATTGATTTTAAAAGATGGTTTGATTTTTTTTGATAAAAAAGGAAATATTTTAAGATTTAACGATAATCAAAAAATTATTTGGAAAAAAAATTATTATTCAAAAACTGAAAAAAAATTAAATCCAAAATTATTATTTTCGATTAAAGGTAAAAATTTGATAGTCGCAGATAATATTGCAAAGATTTTTTTAGTTAATAGTATTTCAGGAGATTTAATTTGGTCAAAAAAAAGCGATTATCCATTTAATTCACAAATTAAAATCTATAAAGATAGATTTTTTGTTGTTGATTATAAAAATATATTACGATGTTTTTATTTAAAAGATGGATCAGAATGTTGGAATGTTCAAACTGAAGATTCTTTTACTATTTCAAATTCAAAATATTCTTTAATAATTGTAAATGATTTAGTAATTTTTAATAATTCTGTAGGTGATATTACTGCAGTTAATATATTATCTGGTTTAATTAAGTGGCAACTACCAACACAAAAGAACAGTATAATTAATGAAACTTATAATTTTAATTATTCTCGATTAGTCAGTGATGGCAATTCAATTTATTTTTCGAATAATAAAAATCAATTTTTTTCTGTTGATTTAAATACCGGAACTACTAATTGGATTAGTGAAGTAAGCTCTATTTTAACACCTGTTATAATTGGTAATTATATTTTTACAGTTTCTGAAGATGGATATCTTTTTACTTTTCAGAAAAAACAAGGAAATATAATAAGAATTAATGATCTTTATAAAAATTATGATTTAAAAAAAAGAAAAAAATTAAAACCAATAGGCTCCTTAGTTGGTCAAAATAATCTATATTTAACTAATTCAGATGGAGCTTTAATTGTGGTGAAGTTAATTTCTGGAAATATATTAAAAATAGAAAAAGTTTCTCGAGGTTTGATTTCAAAACCTTACATATATAATGGAAAGTTATTTATTGTTAAAAACGGATCTATAGTTAAATATGATTAGAAATGATTTTAAAATTCTTAGAAAAAATTGGTAGAAAAAAACTTGTTTTAGATAGAGGGCCTTCACATCCAAAATACCATGAAGCAAAACCATGGATAAATAGATATTATGTTCTTCTAAGACATCGCCCTAAATGGTTTCCATTTAATATATTGATACATGAAATGCTATCAGATGATCATGGAGAAGGGGTTCATAATCACACATTCCCTTATATAACAATTATATTAAGAGGAGGGTATTGGGAAACTTTAATTACAGGTAAATATTGGCGTCCCCCAGGATATATTGGTTTTAGATCAGCAAACAATTTACATAGAGTTGATCTTAAACCTGGCACTAAACCTCTTACACTATTTATATCTGGACCATTTGGATTAAGAAAAGGTTCTAGATCGGAATATGGGATAGATTTTAAAAAAAAAAAACAATAAATTTTTTTATTCATCTATAAGGATTGTAAGCCCATTGCAATATTGCTTGTCTTTGCTTTTTTCTGCATGCAAGATCACCTACTTCACAATTTTTTTCAATTGCTAATACATGTCTTCTAAAATTTTTCCACCTCTTAATTTGAATTTCATCCATATGAGGAATTCTTCTTCCCTTAGTAAATCTGCAATACCATTGAAACCAACCCAAAGGATCATCTTTATAAATCCATCCTTTTTTAATCCAGTGTTCTCTCGACAAACCTGAGACAACTTTAAATCTATTCAAATTTACATCAAAATTTTTACTTATTTTTGCATTTTTGAACCATGATTTAGGATATTCTTTTATGTTTAACCCAAAGTAGGAACCTCCAAAAACACCTAATTCCAACATTCTTTTTGGGGTTAATTCAGGTTTAAAAATTTTATAAAAATCTAAATTATCAACTTTTTTTTTTAAAATTTTTTTCATATATGTATTTTTTTACTGATTTATAAGTTTTTGATACATCTCTTTATCTGTATCTCCCTCACAACCAATAACTAATATATTGGAATTAGAGTTTAACTTTAGTCTTTCTCTTATTTTATCATTTTCACAACTAGTTATTAAACTAATTACACCGGGTGCTGAATTTTCTCCTGCTATGATTTTTTCTTCACTAAAGCTACAATTTCCAAGAAATTTCATAGTTTTTGCAATGTCGTCATCAGGTAAACTAATACAAAATTTAACAGAATTTTTTAGTATTTCCCATGGAACTAAAGATACTTCTCCACAAGACATTCCACCCATTAAACTTTCTTTTTTGATATCAATTTTTTCAATTTTTCCTGATTTGATACTTTCCATTACACATGCGGCACTATCTGGTTCAACAATTAAAGTTATAGGTACATTTTTTAAATACCTTGCAATTCCAGCTATCATTGCTCCTGCCATTCCACCGACACCTGCTTGTAAAATAATATGGGAGATTTTATTTTGATCTATTTGATCAATTATTTCCTTCATCATGACCGTATAACCTGCCATCGTATATTTTGGAACTATCGTATAATTTTTCCAGGCAACATCTTGTACTATCTGCCAATTATTTTTTGTTGATTGTTTAATGCATTCAATTAATGAATTTTCATAATTACCTTTAACTTTAATTACATCAGCTCCAAGTTCTGCCATAGCTTGTCCTCTTGCGTCACTAACATATTCACTGATAAAAATTTTACATTTTAAACCAAGTCTTCTTGCACCCCACGCTACAGATCTTCCATGATTTCCAGCAGTTGCTGTAGCAACAACAATATCTTTGTTTCCTTTTGTAATTTTTTCTACGGCGTAAGCCCCACCAAGAGCCTTAAATGATTTTAGATTAAATCTTTTACTCTCATCTTTGTAAAAAATTTTATTTAAATTTAATTCTTTTGAAAGTTTATTTAGTTCAATCAATGGTGTTGGAGAATAATTTTCCCAATTTGAAATACTTAAATAAGCTTCATCTATATCTTTTTTAGATAATAAGTTTAAAATTTTACTTTTATCAAAAGAAAAATTTTTATTTTCAATAAATTCAGAATATTTCCATAAATGGCCATTAGATATAATTGTCATAATCTAACAGTCTAGAGTATTATTTTTTTCCCATTTAGTAATAGATTTTGTTTTATCAAAAGATTCTTTTTTATTAAATTCTTTAATTTCAGAATTTCTAAGTTTAATATAGCTATTAATTGCTTCTTTACCAAAAGCATCATTCATGTCTTTATTATTTTTTAGTTTTTCAAGTGATTGATTCAATTCATCTGGAAGTTTTGGAAGATTGGGATATTTTTTGTGATCTTCATACATATTACAATTTAATGGTTTTCCTGGATTAATTTTATTTTTTAAACCATCTAATCCAGCAGCTAATACACTTGCTTGTAACAAATAAGGGTTAGCAGAACCATCCATTAATCTTAATTCAAATCTACCTGGATCTGGAATTCTAATCATATGAGTTCTATTATTACCTGTATAAGAAATACTACTTGGTGACCACGATGCTCCTGATTTGGTTGGTGGAGCATTTATTCTTCGATAACTATTTATTGTTGGATTAAAAAAAGCTGATAATGAAGAAGCATTTTTAATTACACCTCCAAGAAAATTATAAGCCATTTTACTTAAGCCCAGATTATTTGATTTATCCAAAAACTTATTTTTTTTCCCATCCCAAACTGAAATATGTGCATGACATCCATTTCCAGTTAAATTCTCAAATGGTTTAGGCATAAATGTAGCTCTTAGCCCATGTTTTTCTGCAATAGTTTTAACCATAAATTTAAAGAAAGCATGTCTATCCGCAGTAACCAAACAATCATCATAATCCCAATTCATTTCAAATTGACCGTTAGCATCTTCATGATCATTTTGATAAGGACCCCATTCCATTTCAATCATGCAGTCACAAATTTCTTTAATTAAATCATATCTTCTCATTAAAGCAGACTGATCATAACAAGGTTTTGATTGAGTATCCCTTGGGTCAGCTATTGAATTACCATCTGGTGAAATTAAAAAATATTCACATTCCACGCCAGATTTCATTGTTAAACCTTTTTTTTCAAGTTTTTTAATTTGGTTTTTAAGCATTACCCTTGGCGATGCTTCAACTGGTTTTCCATTCATCCAAAGATCAGAGGCCAGCCAACCAACTTCCTTATTCCAAGGTAATTGAATTAAACTATCAGGATCTGGAACTCCAAACATATCCGAGTCTGCAGGTGACATATCTAACCATGAGGCAAATCCAGCAAATCCCGCCCCTGTTTCTTGCATTTCTTTGATAGCTCGTGCTGGAACTAATTTTGATCTTAATACCCCAAATAAATCTACAAAACTTATTAAAAAATATTTAATTTTTTTTTCTTTAGCAATTTTAAATAAGTTTTTTGACATGAATTAAGTTAACACACTTATTTAAAAAAAGAAAAAATTGTTTCCTTGTAATATATCAGATTAACAACAATAATTATTACCACTGCTAATATAACTCCATACTTTGCTTTAGGAAAAGCAACACCACGCATTTTGCTAGGCCTTAATTCTTCACTATTATTTTCTTCTGACATTTTATGATTAAGAATTAAAAAAGGGCGCTACAATTAAGCAGCGCCCAAATTTTATTTAAAATTACCAGTCGGTAATATTGCTTTTATAATCATTAGCGCCATGTCTTTTTCTTGCTAATCTTGAAAATTCTTCACTTTCAGATTTAGCAGTCATAACATGCCAACCGATCCATAAAACGATACCAAGTATAACTAGTAAAGTTTCACTAGAACCAGCTCCCGGATAAACTGCTCCGGCAACCTCTTTAGCACTTAAATGATCTATCCAGTTTGTTACTGTAGCCATATTTTTCTCCTTTACCTAGTTGCGGATGAAACTGCTTTTTCATCAGATTTAGCAGATTCCAACATTTCATAGTCAAGCCCAGCTATTTCTACTTCACGTGGGATTCTTAATTTACCCATTCCATGAAGAATTTTAGCTATGACATAACCTGGTATTAGTCCAAGAACTACGAACATTATTAATGCTCCTATGAACTGTCCTAATGGATTGATTGATGCATAAGTTGATCCGTCCCACATAGCTCCAACACTGTATCCAGATGAAGGATAACCATTTAAAACAAATCCACAAATTACTAGACCAACGAAACCAGCATAACCATGTACCGCTACTGCACCAACTGCATCATCGATTTTGAACTTACGTTCAACCCAGTAATGTAGTTTGTATGCAATCACAACACCGATCATACCAATGATCATTGCTTGAATTGGATGATATAAATCATTTCCAGCTGAAGCACAGATAATACCTGCTAGTCCACTTGAGTAAGTCCAGAAAGGATCACCTTTAGCAATCCAATAACCGGCTAATAAACCACCTGATAATGACATCAAGAAGTTAAAAGTAATACCACTAAGTGTAGTAGGGGTTACATATATGTTTGTAGCTGTCCAGTATGTTACACCTTCCATTCCATATTCAGGTCCAAGATTAAATATCGGTATATTACATGCCGCATAGAATCCCCAGAAACCAGTATAAATTAAAAATAATCCAATTGTTACTAGCCAAGGATTTCTTGGTCCTATGTTTCTTGGTTCACCACTTGATGAGAATTTTCCAATTCTTGGTCCTAAAACCATAAGAACACCTAAGGCAAATCCACCCGCAATAGCGTGAATTACACCTGATGCATAAGCATCATGATATCCTAAAAGTTTTAACATCCACCCATCAAAGTGCCATCCCCAAGCAGCATCGATTGTCCAAAAAACAGATCCAATTGCAATTGCTAAAATTCCAAATGCAAAAGTTGTAATTCTTTCAATGATTGCTCCTGAAACGATAGAAGCAGCTGTCCATGAGAATAGTAAGAACGCAGCCCAGAATACACCACTTATGTGGTCACCTAAATTGACCGCCATAAATTCTGTATTTGGCATATACCATTTCGCACTAAAAGTACTTTCATCGGTAATCAATGCAGCACTTTCATTCATTATTGATGGGGCTAGTCCCGGTCCTGTTGGGAATGCCCAGTAAATCCACCAACCAAAGAAAAACCAAGTTACTGTTACCAAAGGTATCAGCATTGTATTTTTCATAAGAGTATGTTGATGATGTTTGTATCGAGAAGCTCCAACTTCATACATACAGAAACCGACGTGAATTAAAAACATCAGTACCACTGTTATCCAGTAGTAAAATTCTGTAAATATGGTTGTAAGAGCCCCTAACTGATCAGTCATATTTATCTCTCCATATTTGTTTCCAAAACCC
>CACFTS010000026.1 GCA_902569285.1 uncultured Pelagibacteraceae bacterium
AGTGAATATAAAAATATAGGTGTAAAAATTTTAAAAAATGAAAAAGAAATTATAAGTGAAGTAGATGTTATTGTTCAATTAGGATTATTATCAAATGATAAAAGTTCTTTATTAAAACAAAATCAAACTCTAATTGGTATTTTAAATCCTTATGAAAATAAAGTTGAATTAGATAAACTTGCTAAAAATAAAGTGAACATTTTTTCATTAGAGTTGTTACCAAGGATAACCAGAGCTCAGTCTATGGATATTCTTTCCTCTCAGGCAAATCTTGCTGGATATAAGGCTGTTATAGATTCATTTGCTAATTTTAAAAAAGCAATACCAATGATGATGACTGCAGCTGGCACAGTTCCTGCTGCTAAGATTTTGGTTATTGGAGCTGGTGTTGCAGGGCTCCAAGCTATTGCCACAGCCAAGAGAATGGGTGCAATTGTTTTTGCTACAGATGTAAGATTGGCTTCAAAAGAACAGGTTGAAAGTTTAGGTGGTAAATTTCTAACAATAGAAGGTGCTGAAAATTTAGAAACCGAAGGAGGGTATGCTAAGGAGACCTCAGATGATTTTAAAAAGAAACAAGAAGACTTACTTTCTGAAACTTTAAAAAAAATTGATATTGTAGTTTGTACTGCTTTAATTCCTGGAAAAAAAGCACCAATTATAATTAAAGAAAATATGATAAATAATATGCAAACAGGTTCAATAATATATGATCTAGCAGCGGTACAGGGTGGCAATACTGCTTTTACAGAAGTGAATAATGTTGTTGAAAAAGGTGGTGTTAAAATTATAGGGGAAAAAAATATTTTAAATAAATTGCCAATTTCTGCTTCAAGTTTATATGCAAAGAATGTATTTAATTTTGTTTCAAATTTATTAGATAAAGAAAATAATAAAATTAATATCAATTTGGAAGATGAAATAATTGAAAAAACTTTAATTAAATAAAATTATGGAAATAGATCCTTTTATATTCAGATTAAGTATATTTATTCTTTCAATTTTTATTGGATATTATGTAGTGTGGAGTGTTACTCCTTCATTACATACACCTTTAATGTCAGTGACAAATGCAATTTCTTCTGTAATTATAGTAGGTGCAATAATTTCAGGATTATCAGGAAATTCTGATAGTATTTTTAACACTTCAAGTATTTTTGGATTTTTAGCAATATCACTAGCAGCAATAAATATTTTTGGCGGTTTTTTGGTTACTCAAAGAATGCTCGCAATGTATAAAAAAAAGAAGAAAGATAAATAATGATATCTGCAAATTTATCAGCAATTTTTTATTTAATTTCAGGGGTATTATTTATTTTGGCATTAAGAGGTTTATCTTCACCAGAGACCTCTAGACAAGGAAACTTCTTTGGTATCTTTGGAATGATAATTGCAATAACAGTTACATTTTTATCTATAGGAAATTTTTCAAGTGGATTAGTTTTTGTTTTAATTTTTCTATTAATTGGTGGCTTAATTGGTGCATTCGTTGCATACAGAATACCTATGACAGCTATGCCCGAACTTGTTGCTGGTTTTCATAGTCTCGTTGGACTTGCAGCTGTGTTTGTAGCAATATCAGCATTTCTAAACCCTGAAGCTTTTAATCTTGGTTCACCAGGCAATATAAGGCTTGGAAGTTTGATTGAAATGTCAATTGGTGCAGTAGTTGGAGCAATAACTTTTTCTGGGTCAATAATTGCCTTTTTAAAACTTCAAGGAATAATATCTGGATCTCCAATTACATTTAAAGGTCAACACCCGATCAATGCTTTAATATTAGCTTCAATAATTATTTTGATATATTTTCTTTGTTCTACACAGTACTCAAATTTGTTTTGGATTTTATTAGCTGTTTCTTTTTTAATTGGTTTTTTGCTAATAATACCAATTGGTGGTGCAGATATGCCAGTAGTAATTTCTATGCTTAATTCATATTCTGGTTGGGCAGCAGCGGGAATTGGTTTTACTTTAGAAAATATTGCATTAATTATTACAGGAGCATTAGTTGGTTCTTCTGGAGCAATCTTATCATATATAATGTGTAAAGGTATGAACCGTTCTTTTTTTAATGTAATATTAGGAGGTTTTGGAGCAACAGAGCAATCAATAAATTCTCAAAACAAAGAACAAAGACCAGTGAAAAGTGGAAATGCGGATGATGCAGCTTTTCTAATGAAAAATGCTTCTTCAGTAATAATTGTTCCTGGTTATGGTATGGCAGTAGCCCAAGCTCAACATGCTTTGAGAGAAATGGTAGATACACTTAAAAAAAATGATATTAAAGTTTCTTATGCAATTCATCCAGTTGCTGGTAGAATGCCTGGTCATATGAATGTATTACTTGCTGAAGCAAATGTACCTTATGATGAAGTTTTTGAATTAGAAGAAATAAATAACGACTTTGCTAATTCAGACGTTGCATTTGTTATAGGTGCTAATGATGTAACAAATCCTGTTGCAAAAACTGATCCTCAAAGTCCAATTTATGGTATGCCAGTTTTAGATGTAGAAAAATGTAAATCTGTATTATTTGTAAAAAGAAGTCTTTCACCAGGATATGCAGGAATAGACAATGATTTATTCTATAGAGAAAATACTCTAATGTTGTTTGCAGATGCTAAAAAAATGACTGAAGATATAACTAAAAATTTATAGGTAATCATTTGAAAACTAAAATATTTTGTGACATTGCAGAATTAGCTAAGATAAGAAAATTCAATAAAAAAAAAATTGTTAAAGGTTTTACAACAAATCCTAGTTTAATGAGAAAAGCGGGGGCGAAAGACTATAAATCTTATTCAAAAAAGATATTAAAAATTTGTAATAATAAGCCTGTTTCTCTTGAAGTGTTTGCGGATAATTATTTTGGAATGAGAGAACAAGCTATTAAAATTAATACTTGGGCAAAGAATGTTTATGTAAAAGTACCAGTTGTTAATTCTAAAGGAAAATTTATGGGAAAAATTATTAAAGAATTGAATGGTCAAAATATAAAATTAAACATTACCGCAGTATATACAGCTAAGCAGACAAAAAAAATTCTTAAAATGATTAATAAAAAAACTAAAGTGATTATTTCTATATTTGCTGGAAGAGCGGGTGACACTGGAAAAGACCCAGTTCCAGAGTTTGTAAAAAGTATTTCTCTAGCAAAAAGATTTAAAAATGTGGAAATACTTTGGGCAAGCGTAAGAGAACCATACAATTATTTACAGGCTCAACAATTGGGCTGTCATATAATTACTATTCCTCCTTCAACTATTGAAAAAATAGAAAATTTTGGAAAATCTTTTAACAAATTAACAAAGGAAACAGTTAAAAATTTTTTAATTGATAGTAAAAAATCTAACTTCAAAATTTAATTTAATTGGTTGCGGGGGACGGATTTGAACCGTCGACCTTCAGGTTATGAGCCTGACGAGCTACCAGACTGCTCCACCCCGCGGTATTCTTAAATTCTATTTTTTAATTTATTAAGTTTTTTTACTCTTTTTATATTTTCTTGAAGAATTCTTTTTTTCTTTTCAGAAGGTTTTTCATAAGTATTTTTTAATTTTATTACTTTAAAAAAACCATCCCTCTGTAGTTTTCTTTTTAAAACTCTCAGTGCTTGTTCAACATTATTATCTTTGACTTCTATTTTAATAACTACCTCCAAAAAAATCAGTAATTAGCATTTTTATATTTTTATGTCTATAAATTTTATTCATGATTAAAGAGTTATACTGATTGTTTAAGTTTTTCTTTTTCTCTTTTTTCTCTTTTTATTCTTCTCTCTGCTTTTTCTATAGCATTAATTAAATCTTTTTGAGTAAATAAATTTAAAGCCACAGGGTCCTTAGGATTTAAATTATTATAATTCCAATAACTTTTATTTCTTATTGAGGTTACAGAATTTTTTGTAATGCCTACAAGTTTTGCTATTTGAGAATCTTTTAGAATATTATGTTGTTTTATTAACCATAATGCAGAGTCTGGCTTATCTTGTCTTTTAGATAATGGGACGTATTTTTTAATTTTTTTTTCTGAGTTTGATATTTCAATATCAGTATTTTGTATTTCTAAAGGTCTCGTTTCATCTTTCGAGGATAATTCAATTTCTTCTCGTGATAATTGTCCAGAAATGATAGGGTCATAAGCTTTAATACCTTTGGCCACCTCACCATCTGCTATACCTTGAATTTCTACTTCATGTAATTTACAAAAATCAGCGATTTGTTTAAATGTTAATGTTGTGTTTTCAACTAGCCATACAGCAGTAGCCATTGGCATTAAAGGAGCGTTTGACATTTAATTTTTATTTTCTGATCTAAAGTTTTGGAATTTTTTATTAAACTTACTTATTCTACCCTTGTCCATTAATTTTTGTTTTCCACCAGTCCAAGCAGAATGTGATTTTGGATCGATTTCTAATTTTAGAAGATCACCTTCGGCACCCCAGGTTGATTTTGTTTCGAACTGAGACCCATCAGTCATTTCTACTTTTATTGTATGGTAGTTAGGATGTATTTTCTTTTTCATTTCGAGACTTATAGCAAAAGAAATTTTTAAAACAATTAAAAGTTGTCTATTTTTTCAATAAATTTTGTATTTATTTCAGTACTCGATGCTAAAACTTTTATATTTCCTATATTGCTGAGATCGATATCGTTAATTATTCCACCAGCTTCTTTTATAATGATGATTCCTGCAGCAATATCCCACAAATTTAAATTATTTTGAAAATATCCGTCATACCTTCCTGAAGCAACATAAGCCATATCTAGGGCTGCACAACCAGATCTTCTATAGATAAGATCTGGTTCATTTTTTATTTTGCCAATAGCAAATAAACATTCATTAATATTATTTTTTTTGGAAACTCTTATTCGTTGATTATTGAAAAAAGCTCCGTTGTTTTTTTCAGCATAAAATAATTCATTCTTAATAGGATCAAAAATTAAACCAGAAACAATCTCATTGTTAAATTGAAGAGCTATAGATATTGCAAAATGTGGTATTCCATGTAAAAAATTAATTGTTCCATCGATTGGATCGATAATCCAAGTATTAGATTTATCTTTATTTTTTTCTATTCCGTTTTCTTCACTTATTATTGAATAGTTTGGTCTAGCTTTTTTTAGTTCTTCAATTATTATTTTTTCAGCTTTGATGTCTGCATTTGTGACAAAATCTGTAGGACCTTTTTTTGATACTTGAAGTTTTTCTAATTCTCCAAAATCTCTTATTAATACTTTGGAAGCTTTTTCGCTAGCTTTAATCATTATGTTAAGATTGGCTGAGACAGAATTCATAAAATTAAATTTTCTTTATATATTCTAGATTTCTAGTATCAACAATAACGCTATCTCCAGCCTCAATAAAAGGGGGAACTTGAATATTTAATCCATTTTCTAAAGTTGCTGGTTTGTAGGAAGAGGATACAGTTTGTCCTTTTAAAGCTACATCGGTAGTTTCAATTTTACAGGTTACTTGGTTAGGTAAGTCTATTGCTATAGGATTTTCATTGTAAAAACTGACTGATACCATAAGGTTTTCAGTTAACAATTTGCCTTTTTCACCAATTAAATTTTTTTTAATTTCTATTTGTTCAAATGTTTTAGGATTCATAAAAAAATAGTTATTTTCATCTTCATATAAATAATTAAAATTTGTTTCCTCTAAAGAAGCTTTTTCAACAGATTCACTTGATCTAAATCTCTCATTTAATTTAGTATTTTTGTTAACACTTTTCATTTCAACTTGAGCAAACGCACCACCTTTGCCTGGTTTTACGTGTTGAGTTTTCAGTACTTGCCACAAATCATCTTTATATTCTAATAACATTCCTACCCTAATTTCACTTGCGTTAATTTTCATACTAATTTTTTAATTGCATCTACCGGTTTTAGTTTTTTATTATTCCAAATGTAGCCTGAAATAGCCAAAAAGTTAGCTTTATTCAACAATAGTTTTTTATAATTATTAAAATTAATTCCACCTATCACAACTATGGGAATATTTGATATTTTTTTCGCTTTTTTTATCAAACTAACAGATGCCTTGTATTTAACTTTCTTGGTACTTGAAAGATTAAAGGCACCAAAAGCAATATAATCAGCGCTATCTTTAATAGCTGACTTAGCTAATTTAAGTGAATTATGGCATGTAATTCCAATTATTTTTTTACCTATCAATTTTCTTGCTTTGACTAATTGCATATCTTTTTGACCTAAATGACAACCATCAGCATTCAATTTTTGAGAAAGTGTTATATCATCATTA
>CACFTS010000027.1 GCA_902569285.1 uncultured Pelagibacteraceae bacterium
CATTTAAACCTTTTCCACAATACTCAAAATTTGTGTTTTCAACAGAAACAGAAAAAGACATGTCACTTTTTTCTATTTGAATATTATTTTCTTCAAAAAAATTAATTAAATTTGGATAAGTTTTAAAATTAAAAACAATAAATCCAATATCTACTGATACTTTTTTTGCTCCAAAAATTAAATCAATTGTGTGAGAATGTCCGCCAAAATGATCTTCTCTCTCAAAAAGATCTACATGATGTTTTTTTGATAGATAATAAGCTGCACTTAAACCTGATATACCTGATCCAACTACTGCAATTTTCATTTAAAAAAAATTTTATGCTGCAGAGCCCTCGTATTCATCCATTGATGGGCAGGTACAAAATAAATTTTTATCTCCATAAACATTATCTACTCTAGCAACTGGAGGCCAATATTTAACTGTTTTTAAAATTTCAGATGGATACGCTGCTTCTTCCCTTTCATACTTATGTTCCCATTTGTTTGAGCTTAATTCAACGTGAGTATGTGGCGCATTTTTAAGTGGATTATCAATTTTATCATAATGACCTGATTGAATTTTATCTATTTCTTGTTTAATTTTTTGTAGGGCCGAACAAAATCTATTAATTTCGCTCAAACTTTCACTCTCTGTAGGTTCAATCATCATCGTACCAGCAACTGGCCAAGACATTGTAGGAGCATGATAACCAAAATCAATAAGTCTTTTAGCTATATCTTCTTCTGTAATTCCAGTGTCAGTTTTTATTTTTCTAATATCAATAATGCACTCATGTGCAACATTTCCATTTTTGCCTTTATATAAAATTGGGAATGAACTTTTTAACTTATGTGCAATATAATTTGCATTTAAAATTGCAACTTGAGAAGCTTTTTTTAAACCTTCGGACCCCATCATTTTAATATACATCCAAGAGATGGATAAAATACTAGAACTTCCCCATGGGGCTGCTGACACAGCTCCAATTCCTGTTGCAGGTCCACAGTCTTTAATTATTGAATGTTTAGGCAAAAATATTTCTAAATGTTTTTTACATGCAATAGGTCCCATTCCTGGACCACCTCCTCCATGTGGGATACAAAAAGTTTTATGTAAATTAATATGACATACATCTGGGCCAAAATTTCCTGGTTTTGCAATTCCTACTAAAGCATTTAAATTTGCTCCATCCATGTAAACTTGGCCACCATGTTTATGTATAAGTTCACAAATATCAGTTATTTTTTCTTCAAAAACACCGTGTGTTGAAGGATATGTAACCATTAACGCTGCTAGATTTTCAGAATGTTCTTCAGCTTTTTTCTTTAAATCTTCATAGTCTACGTTTCCATGTTTATCACATTTAACAACCACAACTTTCATTCCAACCATTTGAGCGCTTGCAGGATTGGTACCATGCGCTGAACTTGGAATTAAACAGACATTACGATTAAGTTCATCATTTTTTTCATGAAATTTTCTTATTACCATTAATCCAGCAAATTCACCTTGAGCTCCAGCATTTGGTTGAAGTGAAACCCCAGAAAAACCTGTAATTGATCTTAACCAATTTTTTAAATCGGTAAAAAGTTCTCTATAACCATCCATTTGTTCTATTGGTGAAAATGGATGTGGTTGTGAAAATTCTTTCCATGTTACAGGAATCATTTCAGAAACTGCATTTAATTTCATGGTACATGAACCAAGAGCTATCATTGTCCTATTCAATGCAATATCAGAGTCCTCTAATCTTTTTAAATATCTAAGCATTTCTGTTTCTGAGTGATAACTATTAAAAACTGGATGATCTAAATATGTAGATGTCCTCAATAATTTTTTTGGTAAATTTGATAAACTTTCATTCATAGACTCTTTTATAGTTTCTGAACAATTAAATATTTTTAATAGTTGATTTGCTCTATATAAATTTTTTCTCTCATCAAAAGAAACTGCAAGTAATTCAGAATTAACTTTTCTTATATTTACACCTTGATCTAATGCATTTTTGTAAATTTTATCTGTTTCATCTAAAGTCTTTACTGTAACAGTGTCAAAAAAATTATCAGAATAAAGTTCGTAACCAGACTGCTTTAATTTATCAGCAAAATTTTTCGTAAGTTGTGAAACACTTTCTGCAATTTTTTTTATGCCTTTTGGTCCGTGGTAAACTGCATAAGCAGCTGAAACGATTGCTAGTAAAGCTTGAGCTGTACAAATATTACTCGTGGCTTTGTCTCTTCTTATATGTTGTTCTCTAGTTTGAAGAGCTAATCTAAATGCTTTTTTACCATGTCTATCAACAGAAACACCCACTATTCTTCCGGGCATTGATCTTTTATACTCGTCTTTTGTTGCAAAAAATGCTGCATGTGGACCACCATAACCCATTGGAATTCCAAATCTTTGGGAGCTACCGACTGCAATATCAGCCCCTAGTTCAGCTGGTGTTTTAAGTTTTGAAAGAGCAAGTAAGTCACATGCTAAAATTGCTTTACCATTATTTTTATGAATTTTGCTTATGGCTTCGCTAGGATCTTTTATATCTCCTAAAGTCCCAGGATATTGAATTATTCCACAAATAATATTTTCCTTAATATCTTTATCTTCATCACCAACTATTATTTCTAATCCAAATGGTTCAGCTCTAGTTTTAATAACTTCAATAGTTTGGGGATGACAATTTTTTGAAACAAACACTTTTTTAGTATCAGTTTTTGACAACCTATAACTTAATCCCATAGCTTCTGCGGCTGCAGTACCCTCATCTAAAAGAGAGGCGTTTGCTATATCCATACCTGTAAAATCAATAATCATTTGTTGAAAATTTAACAACATTTCAAGTCGACCTTGGGCTACTTCAGGTTGATACGGTGTATAAGAAGTATACCATCCAGGATTCTCTAGTATATTTCTTAAAATTACGTATGGCGTATATGTTCCATAATAACCCATACCTATAAAACTTGAAAAAACTTTATTTTTTTGTGAAATATTTTTTAATTTTCTAAGAGCTTTATATTCGGAGTTAGAATCCCCAATATTTAAACTATCTTTTAAAAGAATTTTTTCTGGAACAGTTTCTTTTATTAGCTCATCTAAATTTTTATAACCAAGCTCTTGAAGCATTGTTTTTTGTTCTTTTTCTGATGGACCTATGTGTCTCTGGATAAAATCCTTTTGAGCATTTTTTAACATTTAACTAGCACTTTCTTTTGCAAATTTTTCATACTCTTCTTTATTCATTAATGAATCTATTTCTGATTTATCTTTAATCTTTAATTTAAAAAACCAAGCTTCATTTTCTGGATCAGAATTAATTTTAGCAGGATCATCAACAATGGATTGATTGTTTTCAACAACCTCACCTGAAATCGGAGTGTATACATCACTCGCCGCCTTTGTAGATTCAACTACTCCAGCAGTTCCATCTTTTTCTACCGAAGTTCCTATATCTGGAAGTTCAACAAAAACAATGTCTCCTAACATTTCGGTAGCATGCTTTGTAATACCTATTGTAGCGACATCGCCCTCCACTTTTAACCATTCATGTTCTTTTGAAAATTTAACATCACTCATTTATTCACTCCTTTCACATAACTTTTTTTATAAAATGGTAGTCCACATATATTTGCTGGATATTTTTTTCCTCTTATTTCAAGAAAAACTTTTGTATCTTTTTTTGAAAATTTATTATCAACATATCCCATAGCAACTGGACCGTTTACACTTGGTCCAAATGTACCACTCGTAACTTCTCCAATTAATAACTCAGTATCATTGAATATTTTGGTTTTTTCTCTAGCTATCACTTTGCCCTCGGGTTTAATGCCTACTCTAATTTGCTTAATGCCATTTGTTATTTGTTCTGAAATAATTTTAGACCCTATAAAACCACCATTTGAAATTCTCTCTCTTGACATTGCCCACTTGAGATTTGACTCAACAGGTGTTTTTTTAATGTCTAGCTCATGCCCGTATAAACATAGTCCAGCTTCCAATCTTAAAGTATCTCTTGCTCCGAGGCCTATTAATTTTGCACCTTTGTTTATTAATTCTTTTGTAAATTTCTCTGCTAAATCATTGTTTACTGATATTTCAAAACCATCTTCCCCTGTATAACCTGATCTTGTTACGAATATTTTTTGATTTTCGTACTTAAACCAACCACCAGTCATAAAACTTAGATTGATAGTGTCATTAATAATTTGATTTAAAATTTCAGCAGATTTGGGTCCCTGAATAGCTATTAATGACCGTTTTTCATCTAGAACCATTTTATATTTATTGTTTAATAGTCGACTTAAAATTTTAAAATCATTTTCCTTACAAGCAGCATTTAAAATTATTAAAAAGCCATCCTCTATTTTTGTAATTATTAAATCATCATAAATTCCAGCATCGTCATTCATTAAAACACTATATTTTGAGTGATTTAGTTTTAATTTTTTTAAATCTAAAGGAAAAATTTTTTCAAGATCTTCAGTTAAATCTCCTTTTCCATAAATAAATAATTGCCCCATATGAGACACATCAAAAATTCCAGATTGTTTTCTAGTAAACTTATGTTCTTCAATAATGCCTTCTTTATATTGAATGGGCATTTCATAGCCTGCAAATTCTACAAACTTAGCTTGATATGTTTGGTGTAATTTATTTAATGATGTTTTTTTTATTCCCACATTAACTCTTTCTACCCATCTGTATATTTGCCTGAGAGTTTTGCTCCTTCGGCGAGAACTTAATCTCTTTCCAGAGTTAATATATTACGGTCCTTTTTGCCTGAGAGATTCCTGGGTGGTTGCTCCTTCGGCGCTACGATCTACTGTAGTCTCTCCCGTATCTATATCATCTAACAACTATTTAGCTATGTCAATGAGAAATAGTTTTTTTACTCTTATTTAAGAGTGTATAAAACTGTATTAAAACTGCAAAAATAATAATTGCACCTCCAATTAAACTAAACATTGAAGGTCTTTCACTTGCAAATAGAAAAGCCCACAAAGGACCCAAAACAGATTCGGATAACATGATTATTCCAACCATTGCTGATGGTGTTGTTCTTGCACCAATAGTAATGAATATAAACCCAAAACCTATTTGAAAAAAACCAGCTAAAAAACCTAAAAAAATATCATGATACGAAATCATAATTTTATTTGAAAGCATATAACCAATTAAACAACAACAAATACCTGCAACAAATTGTGCGGGAACCATGTCAACGGCCGGAAATTTTCTTACAATAATAATTAACACTGCAAATGTTATGGGCATTAAAAAAGCTGCTAAATTTCCAGAAAGTTCCCCTGGTGTTAAAGAATTTCCTACCATAGTCGATACACCTACAACTGCTAAGATTATTGAAAATAAAGTTATTGAAGAAATTTTTTCTTTTAAAAAAAAATATCCAAAAATTGCTAAAAATAAAATCTGTAAAGAAATGATAAAATTAGTATTTGCAACTGTAGTGTTATACATTGCAAACACATAACCACAAAATCCAATTGAGAGAATTACACCTCCAATAAATCCAGGTAAACCAGATAAATAAAATGAATTAAATAATTTTTTTTTATAAGTAATTATTAAAAAAGCTAAAACAGTCAGAGAAAAAAAGACTGATCGCCAAAATAAAATTTGCCATAATGTAGCTCCTTCAAAAGATTTTACGATTAATCCTCCAAAGCTTAAACTTAAGGCACCTAAAAAAATTAAAAAAGGTCCTGGTAAATTTCTTATAAAATTCATTTTAATTGAGAAATTAAATTTTGTGTTTCCATTTCATATAACTTAAATAAATTTTCTGCATCAGATAATTCAATTTCTTGAAACTTTATTTTTGAACCTGGAGATAATTGAACTAATTTGTCATAGTCTGCACTGATTACAACGCCTATCTTTGGGTAACCGCCTATTGTCCCATGATCTGAAAGCATAATTATAGGATTCCCGTCAGCAGGTATTTGTATTACACCTTTTAATAATCCTTCAGATTTAATATTTGTATCAACGATATTTTCAATCTTTAAACCTTCCAATCTCATTCCCATTCTATCAGACAATTTTGAGACTATAAATTCTTTTTCAAAGAATATTTT
>CACFTS010000028.1 GCA_902569285.1 uncultured Pelagibacteraceae bacterium
TTCTGAAAAGAATTTTTTGAATATTTTTTATAATTTTGATTTAAAGAAAAATGCAATTTTAAAAAACTATAAAATTGACAAGACACAAAATAAAAGTATTAAATATTCATTTAATAATATTGACCAAGATGAAAACAGTATCTCAGAAACCTTTATTTTATCTGCTGGATCCAATTTTTTAAAAAATGAGATTAATTGTAATTTAAATGGAAAATATTCATCTGCATTTGTAAATGGTATTTTTTCATTAATAAATAATCAACAACATGAAATTAGAACAACTATAAATCATCTAACTGAAAATACAAAAAGCTATCAATTAATCAAAAGCGTTCTAGGAAAAGAATCTAAGGCTGTATATCAAGGAAAAATATTTGTTAACTCAAATGCACAAAAAACAGATGGCTATCAATTAAGTAAAGCAATATTATTAGATAAAACTTCCGAGTTTAATGCCAAACCTGAATTAGAAATTTATGCAGATGATGTAAAATGTTCTCATGGATCAGCATCAGGAAATCTTGATGAAAATTCAATATTTTATTTAATGTCTAGAGGTCTTAATTATCAACAATCAAAAGAACTTTTGATAAATGGATTTTTACTCGATGTAGTTGAAAAGATTACTGACTTTAAAATAAAAAATTTAATCAAAAATATGATTGGATTAAAAGAATGAACATAGATACTATTAAAAAAGAATTTCCGATTTTTGATAAAAAAATTCAAAACAATGATTTAGTATATTTAGATAGTGCCAATTCATCTCAAAAACCTAAAGTTGTTATTGATAGAATTAATGAGTTTTATTCAAAGCAATTTTCTAATGTAGGAAGAAGTGTTCATTATCTTGCTGTTACAGCTACAAATTTATATGAAAATACAAGATCTTCTGTTCAAAAATACATTAATGCAAAAGATAAAAATGAGATTGTATTTACAAAAGGTGCAACTGAGGCACTTAATTTAGTAGCAAATACTCTAGGTCAAAAATATTTAGAAGAGGGTGATGAAATATTATTAACAGAATTAGAGCATCATTCTAATTATGTACCTTGGCATTATTTAAGAAAATCTAAAAATATTAAGATTAATTTTGCTGAGATTAATGAAGATGGTGATGTGCCTATTGAAAATATTGAAAAAAAGATAACTCCAAAAACAAAAATTATAGCCATTAATCATTTATCTAATGTTACCGGTGCAATATTACCAATTAAAGAAATAACAGAACTTGCTCATTCAAAAGGAATTATTGTTGTAGTTGATGGCTGTCAAGGAGGACCACATTTAAAACTAGATATGCAAGAGTTAGATTGTGATTTTTATGCAATTTCTTGTCATAAAATGTATGGACCAACAGGACTTGGAATTTTATATGGAAAAAAAAAATGGTTAGAAGAGTTACCTCCATATCAGGGTGGAGGTGGAATGATTAAAGAAGTTAAAAAAGACAGAATTACTTATGGAGATTTACCAAATAAATATGAAGCAGGAACAATGGCTACAGCACAGGTAATAGCATTTGATCAATCAATTAAATTTTTAGAAAGTATTGGAATTGAAAATATAATAAAACATGAAAAAGAATTAATTGAGTATGGTCAAGAAATTTTAAGAAAAAATAACTCTGTAAAATTAATTGGTAATCCAAAAAATAAAGGTGGAGTTTTATCATTTATAATTCAAGGTGTGCATCCACATGATATAGCAACTATTTTAGATGAAGATGGCGTTGCCATTAGAGCAGGACATCATTGTTGTCAAATATTACATGACAAACTTGAAATTCCAGCAAGCGCAAGAGCTTCAATTGGTGTCTATAATATTAAAAGTGATTTTGACCAATTAAATGAGTCAATTAACAAATGTAAAAAAATTTTTGATTTAAAATGAACTTAAAAGAACTATATCAAGAAATAATTTTAGAACATGGTAAAAATCCAAGAAACTTAAGGAAGACTGAAAATTTTAATAAAGATGCTAAAGGAAACAACCCTTTATGTGGAGATATTGTACATGTATATTTAAAATTAAGTGAACAAAGAAAAGTAGAAGATATATCATTTGAAGGAAGTGGGTGTGCGATTTCAATGGCATCAGCTTCGATCATGACAGATTTAATAAAAGGTAAAAGCGATAACGAAACTAAAGAAATAATAGAAGATTTTTTGGGAATGATAAAAGAAAACCCTGAACTAAAATCCAATATATTAAAAGAAGATGATAAAACAAAATTGATGTGTTTATCTGGAGTCAAACAATATCCAATGAGAGTTAAATGTGCTACTTTATCATGGCATACTTTAATTTCAGCAATGGAAAATGATGGAAAAGAAATTAGTACAGAAAGTTAACATTTTATGGAAATTAAAAATAAAATAATTGATGAAATAAGAAAGATTTATGATCCTGAATTACCAGTAAATATTTATGAACTTGGTTTAATTTATGATATTAATGTAATTGGAAGAAAAGCTGAAATTAAAATGACATTGACCACACCAAATTGCCCTGTTGCAGAAAGCTTACCAAAAGAAGTTAAAGAAAGCGTGATGCAAGTAGAGGAAATAGATGATGTTGATTTAGAATTAGTTTGGGATCCACCCTGGACGAAAGATATGATGTCTGATGCAGCAAAATTGGAGTTAAATTTATAATGAATCCTATTATTAAATTAAGTGATAATGCAGCAAATAGAATAAAAGAAATAATGTCCAGTGCTGAAAAAGATTCATTAGGTGTTAGAGTTTCGGTTAAATCTGGTGGTTGTGCAGGTATGTCTTATGTTATGGAGTATTCAAAAAAAGTTAATCCAAATGACGAAATTATTGAGGACAAAGGTGTAAAAGTTTATATAGATTCAGCAGCAGTAATGTATTTATTAGGTACAGAAATGGATTATAAAAAAGGAGAGCTTTCCTCTACTTTTGTTTTTAATAACCCAAATGAAACTGAGCGATGTGGTTGTGGTGAGTCCTTCAAAATAGATTAAATAACATTATCCCATAAGTTGCATAGCAGTATTGCATAATATGCATATCTAATATATAAGATTCATATGAATAAATTTGAATTTAAAAATCTTGTTAAAAATTTAAAAGACTCTTTAAAGGAAAAAACTTTTTTTAAAGATTTGCGCAAAGAAGTAGAAACTGGTGCAAACGGTACTCAAGATTACGTTGTTAAAAAAGGTGTTAACAAAGATACTGTTGCTACAACAAAACAAAAAGGCAATTAACTACTGTAATACATCTCAAACTCCACAGGATGAGGTGCATGTTCAAATTTGTGGATCTCTTCAAACTTAAGTGCGATATAAGCATCAATTTGATCATCGGTAAATACACCACCTTGAGTTAAAAAATTTCTATCTTTGTCTAAACTTTCCATGGCTTCTCTTAATGATCCACATACAGTTGGGATAGATTTAACTTCATTAGGTGATAGTTCATATAAGTCTTTATCGAATGATTTTCCTGGATTAATTTTATTTTTAATTCCATCTAATCCGGCCATTAACATAGCGGCAAAGGTTAAATAAGGATTTCCTGAAGCATCAGGGAATCTAATTTCACATCTTGCACCTTTTTTGTTTAAAGTAATTGGTATACGACAAGATGCAGATCTATTTCTTGCGGAGTACGCAAGAAGTACTGGAGCTTCAAATCCTGGAATTAATCTTTTATAACTATTTGTAGTAGAGTTAGCAAAAGCATTAATCGCTTTAGCATGTTTTAGAATTCCACCAATATAAAATAATGCAGTTTTTGATAAACCAGCATATGCATCACCAGAAAATACTGGTGTATTTCCTTTCCAAATGGATTGGTGAATATGCATTCCTGAACCATTATCACCAGCAACTGGTTTTGGCATGAAAGTAGCAGTTTTGCCAAAAGAGTGCGTTACCATTTGTACAACATATTTGTATAACTGAACGTTATCAGCCTGATTAACCAAAGTACCAAAGTACATACCAAGTTCATGTTGACTTGGAGCTACTTCATGATGATGTTTTTCAACTTTGACACCAACTTCTTTTAAATTTTTCAGATATTCTCCTCGCATATCTTGTTCACTATCAACTGGAGGGACAGGGAAGTAACCACCTTTAATTGGTGGTCTATGGCCCATATTACCATTTTCATATTCTTTACCAGAATTATATGGACCTTCTTTACTATCAATTTTAAATCCACATTCATTCATATCATTTTTAATTCTTACATCATCAAAAACAAAAAATTCAGGTTCGGGACCAAAAAAAGCTTTATCACCAATTTCTGAAGCTTTTAAATATTTTTCAGCTTTTTTAGCAACACCTCTTGGATCTCTTTCATAAGGAGTTTTCTTAACTGCATCTAAAATATCACAAAATAAAACTACTGTATTATGTGAAGTAAAAGGATCTAAAAAAAATCTTGATAAATCTGGTTTTAAAATCATATCAGACTCATTGATTGCTTTCCAACCAGCTATAGAAGACCCATCAAAAAATACACCATCATTTAACATATCATCATCAACCACAGTGGTATCCATAGTTAGATGTTGAAGTTTTCCTCTTGGATCAGTAAATCTTAAATCAACAAATTCCGCTTCTTTATCTTTAATAAATTTTAAAACTTCTTTAGCACTCATTTTCTCTTTCTCTCTTTTATAATTCCGATTATTGTAATATCAAAAAAAGACTGATAAATAATCACCTTTTACTTAATAACACCTATGCGTTTTTTACATAAGTGTATAATTAAATGTTTAAAATAACTAACAATTAAAAGTTGAATAATGACTTTATTAGATAAAGAACCAGTAAGAAGAGTTGAGAAACTATTAAAGGAATTTGACCAAAAACAAAGTGTTATTATTTTAGATACTTCTGCAAGAACCGCTTTAGAGGCAGCTTCATCTTTAGGATGTGAGGTAGGGGCAATAATAAAAAGCTTACTTTTTAGAACAGAAAACACATTCACTTTATGTTTGGTTGCAGGAGATAAAAAAGCTTCACTAAATAAGATTAAAAAAATATTGAATATTAAGGATGCATCAATGGCTTCAGCTGATGATGTTAAAAATATCACTGGTTATACAATTGGAGGTGTTTCACCAGTGGGTCATTTAAATAAAATCAATATTTTTATAGACAATTCTTTAGAAAGATTTACTTCTTTATTTGCAGCTGCTGGGCATCCTAACTGCGTATTTAAAATTAATTTTACAGATTTACAAAAAATTACGAATGGCTCAATTAAAGAAATAACAGAATGAGACAACCAAATCTATTAGATTATTTATTATTAGTTTTGCTTGCATTAATTTGGGCTTCCGCTTTTTTTAATATTAAAATTGCTACTTACTCTTTTGGACCAGTAACAATTGCTTTTCTAAGAGTTTTTTTTGGAGCAATACCTGTTTTATTACTTTGCTATTATAAGAATATTAAAATTGAGGCATTTTCAAAAGATTGGTACTGGTTTGCGATGATAGGATTTATAAATTTAGTGGCACCATTTTTTTTAATTGCTTATGGAGTAAAATCTGTTCAAAGTAATTTGGCAGCTATTTTGATGTCCACAACACCTTTGAGCTCAACTGTGTTAGGTCATTTTTATACAAAAAATGAAAGGTTTAATTTTATTAAAACTTTTGGAATTTTAATTGGTTTTTCGGGAATACTTTATTTATTTTCAGATAATTTATTAATTGACGAAAATAATTTTTTATCAGCATTGTTAATCCTTCTTGGCTCTACTTGTTATGTAGTTGGTGGAGTTTTAACTTTAAAAATTAGTAAGAAAAAAAATGAAAATGTGACAGGCTCAATATTGATTTGGGCAATTATCATCTTAATTCCTCTTGTAAGTTTTATTGAACAACCATGGAATATTACCCCAAGGCTAGATTCAACTATTTCAGTTGTTTATCTTGGACTTGTATCAACTGGAATTGCATGGCTTTTGAGATTTAGAATTTTAGTAAATAATGGTTTAATTTTTCAATCTCAAGTTTCTTATCTGATACCAATTTTTGGAACTATATTGAGTTATATCTTTCTGA
>CACFTS010000029.1 GCA_902569285.1 uncultured Pelagibacteraceae bacterium
TAAATGATGAAATTAAAATTAAAATAACAAAGCCAAAGAGACCTGTGCTAGCATTAATCAAACTAACACTTAGTTCTTTTAGTTGTCTTGAGTAAACTTGTGCTAATCCAAAAAATAATGCCATTAAACTAGCAAAAAATAAACCAAGAAAGTTATCAGTTAGTTTTGGATCAAAAAATATTATTAAAATTCCTAAAAAAGAGGAAAAAATGAGTAACCATTTTTTTCTACTTATATTCTCATTAAGAATAAAAGCACTTGCGATTATCCCAAACGGTATTGCTAACTGCGAACCTAGAATTATTGGTGAAATTATTGAAGAGTAAAAAAGTGACAAATTCATAAAAACATAAACCATCACACCCATTGATAGTGAAAAATATACTAAAGATTTATAATATTTCTTCTCTGGTAATTTAAATTTCCAAAAAGGAATCAAAACCAATAGCACTAAAGCCATTCTCAAAGAAGCCATTAGTATTGGAGGAACAGAATTATTTAAAGCTAATTTAGCTACTGGAAAAGCACTTCCATGTGCAGCCATTATAAACAATAAGATTAGTAAATGTTTAATTGGCAAATCTTTAACCCATCGTGAAAGGATCAGACATAGGTTTATCTGAGGAGTTATACCAAGTAGTTTTTATTCTCGTATATTCTTTAATTGACTCTATGCCAGACTCTTTGCCGTAACCACTGTCTTTTATTCCACCAAAAGGTGCCATTGGAGATATCAATCGATATGTATTTATAAAAACAATTCCAGCTCTTATAGCTTTTGAAACCCTTAGTCCTCTTGAAAAGTTAGAAGTGTATATTCCAGAAGATAAACCATATTTATTATCATTCATTTTTTCAATTACTTCATCTTCTTTATCAAATTTCATAACTGATAAGATTGGTCCAAATAATTCATTTTCCGCAACTGGTAGATTATGATTTTCACATTCAATGATAGTGGCTGGAAAGTAATAACCTTTATTTGAAACTGATGATCTTTTACCTCCACATTTAATTTTTCCACCTTGTTTTATTGTTGCTTTTATATTTTTTTCAATATTTTCTAATTGCTTGAAACTATTTAGTGGACCCATCTGAGTATCTTTTTCCATTGGACCTCCTAACTTAATTTTTTCCGCTTTGTCGATTAATTTTTTTAAGAATTGATCATAAATTTTTGATTGTAAATAAAGTCTAGACCCAGCTATACAACTTTGTCCACTAGCACCAAATATTCCAGCAGTTATACCATTCAAAGCATTTTCTTGATCTGCGTCATCAAAAACAACAACAGGACTTTTTCCACCCAATTCTAAACTTACCTGAGATAAATTTTCAGCAGAATTTTTTACTATATGTTTTGCTGTCTCTGGTCCTCCTGTAAAAGCAATCCTTTCTACAAGATGGTGGGTTGTAAGTGCTTTACCACATGGTTCACCCAAACCAGTAATAATGTTTATCACACCTTTAGGTAATCCGGTTTTTTCAATTAATTTTGCAAACTCTAAAAGAGTTACAGGAGCAAGCTCCGATGCTTTAATCACAACTGTATTTCCCATGGCAAGTGCAGGTGCAAGTTTTACAGCTGTTAAAAGCATCTGAGAATTCCAAGGTATAATTGCTGCAACTACACCAATTGGTATTCTTGTTGTTGTAACTTGCATATCTGGTTTATCTATAGGAACAACAGTTCCTTCTACTTTGTCAGCTAAACCTGCGAAGTAATCATAATATTCTGCAATGTAATTTGCTTGAGTTTTTGTTTCTCTATAAAGTTTTCCAGTATCAATAGTTTCTATTTTTCCAAGATGTTCTGCATTAGCTCTTAGTTGATCAGCAATTAATCTTAAATATTTTGCTCTATCTTTTGGATGGAGTTTAGACCAGTTATTTTCAAAAGCTTTTTGTGCTGATTGAACAGCTTTATCAACATCTTTTTCATTAGCTTCAGGAACTGTAGCCCATACTTCATTGTTTTCAGGATTTAATGTTTCAATTTTTTTACCAGATGAAGAATCTACCCATTCACCATTGATGTACATTTTAAAGTTTTGAATTTTTGTCATTTAATTATTAATAAAATTTCTAATATTTATATTAACATCATCTGCACATTCTATACTACAAAGATGTTTTCCATTTTTGATTTCAATATAACTAGAATTAACAAGATCTTTAACCAATTCTTTAGACATTGTTGGAGTTGATCCTGGATCATCAGATCCAGTCATCACTAAAGTTTTAACAATATTCTTTTGAATAGCCTGTACATTATCTTTATGATTAGCAAATAAATCATAAGCTTTGAGAAAGTTTTTATGATCTTCTGGTTGTTTATTTAAAATGTTTATGAATAATTCATAAGTTTTAGGGTTTTTTTCTAAATAATCATCGCTAAACCACCTTTTTAAAGCTTGTTTAGATATTGGTTTATTAAGTTTTGCTTGATTATATCTATCTAAAACAAGAGATCTTTCCTGATTAGATCTTTTATAAGTAGTACCAATTAATATAAGCTTATTAATTTTATCTTCGTAATTTGAGGTAAAATCCAAAGCGATCAACGATCCTAAAGAAAATCCAATAAGATTAATTTTATTAAGTTGATTAGAAAAATCATTGAGAGTTAATTTTTCTTTTTTACAAGGAGTTTTGCCATGACCTATTAAATCATAAGTTATTGTGGAAAATTCATTTAAATTATTTATTTGTGGATTCCACATTTGATGGTCAAGACCAACACCATGAATAAATACTAAAGGAATAGTACCTTTTTTATTAAAGAAGTAATGATTTTGATTTGAATCAAAATTTTCAGACATTAAATTATTTTGGATCTAAACCCATTTCTTTCATGTCTTGATAACGATCTCCTGTTCTTGCATGAGCTCTACCACTAGAAGCTCCACCAATTGCAATCACAATTTCATTATCGAAAGGTGCATCGTGAATAGTAAATTCATGAGTTAAATAATAAGGTCTTAAACCTGAATCAGTTTTGTGCATCATTGGGATAGAAATTTTTGATCCAGCGGGACCTCTTGTGTTGGTAAAGCTTAAGTAAGAAGTTCCACCAACAGCATCTCTAAATTTGTTTCCAAATCTTAGAGTATGAATAAAAGCTGAAGCATGTTCTATTTCACCATCTAAACCAACAGTTCCTGCTTTCCCATACGCTAAAATTTTTTCTGGAGATCCAATTTCTTTTATGAGTTCTGGAACCAAAATATCACCAAGCTTTGGAGCCAAATCTAAAATAATTGGTTTTAGATCTTCAACAAAACCTTTTCCATGCCATGGATTTTTAAATACAGCTGCTACTGAAACTAATAAAACAGGCTCTTTAGCTTTTTTTCCACCTTCAATAAATGTTTTATCAACAAACTTTGTGAATTTTCTTAGTTCAAGTTCCATTAACTAGCTTTCTCTAAATTTGAAGTATCAACATTTATTTTGGGAATTACCTCATCATTAAATAACTTAATACTTCTCATGCAAGCATCATGGTTAATACCAGGAAAATTAGACCAAACCTGTAAATTTTGAAGATTAAGTTCCGATTGTAATTCTTTGATTTTACCAACCACATATTCTGGTGTTCCAAACAATAAGTTACGCTTATGTAAGAAATCATAACTGAGTAGATCTAGTTTGTGTTTTGTTTCTGGCAATTCTTCACCTGGATCCATGTGATTGCCTAACCCTCTCCAATGACAAACCCATTTCATATAATTTATAATGTGTTCACCAGCTAACTTTTCAGCTTCTTCCATTGTTTCAGCAACAAACATATCTCTAACTAAAGAAATTCCTTCTCCAAGAGGAACTTCTCTATTTTCAGCTTTTGATTTTGCATCTCTATATATTTCAAATCTTTTCTTTAAAGCTTTTACTGTTGGTATCCACATAATAGTGTTCAAACCATTTTGAGCCGCCCATTCAATTGATCTTGCGCCATCGACTACTTGCCAAATCGGTGGGTGTGGGCTTTGTTTAGGCTTAGGAACTACACTTATTTTTTTTATTTCATTGGTTTTTGTATCTAAAAATTCTTTACTTGGAGGACTCATATCGTGCTGCCAAACAAAATTTGGTGATGGATATGTGTAAAATTCTCCTTGATGATTAAAAAATTTTTCAGTCCAAGCTTTTTTCATTATTGTCAATGTTTCATCAAATAATCTAAAATTTTTTGCCTGGTCTTTAAGATCAGCTTCTTTATTCATATTAATTGCTTCTCTACCATAAATCCCTCTTCCAATACCAACTTCTACTCTTCCATTCGACAACTGATCTAATAAAGCTATATCTTCAGCAAGTCTTATTGGGTTGTGAAAAGTAATAACATTGCAAGCTTGACCAATTCTAATTTGTTTTGTTCTTGCAGCAGCATCAACACCCATAATTATTGGGTTAGTACAAGATTCCATTCCTTCATGATTAAAATGATGTTCTGTATACCAAATAGAATTCCAATTATTTTTATCACAATAAGTTGTTATTTCTTTAACTTCATCTAGTAACTGATTATATGGTTTATGTTTCCAATTAGTGGTGTTGCAAAAATATCCAAACTTCATTCTAACCTCCTTAAATAACTAAATCTAAGACGATTGATCCCACTTTCGTAATATACGATGAGTTATGTATCGCTCAATTAGGACTTTAATTTAACTAGACTATTTAATCAATATATATTTAATAAAGTATTAAATGAAACTTACCAAAATAGAACCAAAATTTATTAAAAATCATAACCCTAGGGTAGGGTTAATTACATTAGCTAGTGATTTTAGAATCGAAAAAGATTTTAACAATGTAGTTAATGGAAAAGAAGTAGATTTATATTGTAACAGAATTCATTGTTATAATCCTTTAACTAATGAGACTTTAAAAAAAATGGCTAATGATATTACTAAAGTTACAGAAGATATTTTGCCAGATCAAAAATTAGATTGTGTAGCTTATGGATGTACTTCCGGAACAATAGCCGCAGGTTATAAATCAATTTTTGAAAAAGTTAATTTAGCTAAACCGAATACTAAGGTTACAACACCTATAACATCTGCAATTAATGCA
>CACFTS010000030.1 GCA_902569285.1 uncultured Pelagibacteraceae bacterium
TGGCACTAGCTTATTCTTTAATAAATGATAAATATCACCCTTGTATATATGATGGCTCTTGGGCTGAATACGGAATAATTTAAATTAAATATGAAAAGATCTACAAAAATCATTTCAATAATATTGGTTTTTTTTCTAATCATAGCAATTGTGATTATTGGAAGAACTGTGGTTGGAAATCATTTTAAAAAAAAATTTGGTAAAAGACCACCTCCTGGAATAATAATTACAGAAGTTGCAAAAAAAGAATTTTCAGAAAAAATAGAAACATTTGGTACAGCAATTTCAAATAAATCGGAAACTTTTAAAATAAAAAAAGATGATCTTGTTAGTGATTTAGAATTAAAAAATTATGTTAAAAAAGGAGAAATTTTAATAAAATTAAAAAGCGGAAATATATTAGCCCCTTTTAGTGGTGTGCTTGGTTACACGGGATTAACTGAAGATATATTTGTGTCTAACAATATATTTATTATAACACTTGATGATAACTCAACTATATATTCAGATATAAAAATTCCAGAAAATTACTCGGCTTCTATAAAAAAAGGATTACCAGTTGAAGTTAAAATATCCAGCTACAAAAATAAAGTTTTTAAAGGTGAAGTAGATTTTGTTTCAAGTAGAATTAATGCAGATACAAGAAGCTTATTATCTAGAATAAAAGTAAAAAATGAAAATTTAGAATTGATTTCAGGATCTCTTTTAGAAGTAAGTATTATGTTTAATATGAGAAGTTCCTTAGGTGTACCAGATACAAGTATAATAATGGAGGGTGAGAAAGCGTTTGTATACAAAGTATCACCAGAAAATATAACTAATAAAATAGAGGTTCAAATTGGAAATCGTAGTGAAGGCAAAGTTGAAATATTATCAGGACTTAATGAAGGTGATATAATAGTTGCTGAAGGATTAAAAAAAGTATACCCGCGATCAAAAATAAATCCAATTAAAAAAGGTGAAAAAAAAAGCGAGTCTAATTGGAAAAAAAAAAAAGATAAAAATTAATTAAATGTTCATAACTGACATTAGCATAAGGAGACCAGTTGTTTCATGGGTAATGTCTTTAATTCTTATCACATTTGGTATTTTTGTTTTTTGGAAATTGCCTGTTAGAGAATTACCTTCTGGTATTCAGCCACCAGTAGTGCAAGTTAAGGTAAATTATTCATCAGCAGCCGCACCAATAGTTGATCAAGAAGTCACTCAAGTAATTGAAGATGTGATTGGTGGTGCTGAGGGAATTAAAAATATTGATTCAAAATCTGAAAATGGAAGAAGCACTATAAATATAGAATTTGATACAAGTATTGATCTAGATAATGCAGCTAATGATATTAGAGAAAGAGTGGCAAGAGTTGTGGACAATCTCCCAAGTGAATCAGATCCACCACAAATATTAAAAAGAGCAGCGGGATTTACAACAACAATGTGGCTTGCACTCTCTTCTCCGACTTGGAGTGATTTAGAGCTTGGAGATTATGCTGATAGATATTTAGTAGACAAATTTTCAAGTGTAAAAAATGTAGGAAGAATTTTAGTAGGAGGACTTAGGGAATTAAGTATTAGGGTATGGATAGATCCGATTAAATTAGCAGCTAATAACTTAACTGTTCAGGAAGTAGAAAGAGCTTTAAGAGGAGAAAATATTAGACTTCCCGCAGGTACGTTAGAAGCAGATAATATTGATCTAACTCTTAATTTAGACAAATCTTATAATAGCATTGATACGATTGAGCAATTACCAATAAAAAAAACTAGTAAACGTATAATTGTACTCTCGGATGTTGCAAATATTGAATTTGGACCTGTATCAGAAAAAACTTTATTTAAAGCACAAAGGAAAGACCGATTAAATTTAAAAACAGTAGGCATAGGAATATATGCTAAGAGTGGAGCATCTACTGTGGAGCTCTCAAAAGAAATCAAAAAAAAAATTGAGGAAGTTAAGAAAACTCTACCTGATGGTTTAGATCTTGAAATAGCATTTAATAGAGCAACTTATGTAGGAGCTGCAATAAATGAAGTATACAAAACACTTGTAATTGCTTTCGTGTTAGTTGTATTAATTATTTATTTATTCCTTGGAAATTTAAAAGCTGTAATTGTGCCTGCTATTGCTTTGCCTGTGAGTTTAATTGCTTCATTCTTAGGTATCTATATTTTTGGTTTATCTATCAATATATTTGTACTCTTAAGCTTTATACTGGCAATAGGAATAATTACTGATGACTCTGTTATAATGACAGATGCTATATATCGAAGAATAGAAAATGGTGAAACGCCTTTAGTTGCAGCTTATAAAGGATCTAAACAAATCACTTTTGCAATTATAGCAACAACTTTAATTTTAATTGCGGTTTTTTTACCATTAATTTTTATAGAAGGAATTTCTGGAACTTTATTTAGAGAAACAGCCATAGCTCTTTCTTTTTCAATAGTGGTATCATCATTTGTTGCTTTAACTTTATCACCTATGCTTGGAAGTAAATTTTTAACAAGAAAGACAAATAAAAATTTTATTGTTAAAAAGTTTGAAAATTTGTTTTTAAATTTTTCAAAATTTTACCAAGAAACATTAAGCGTAACCTTAAACAAGACTAAAACAATAACATTTTTTATATTGTTTGTTATTATTTCATCAGTTCTTCTTTTCAATTTTTCAAAAAAAGAATTGCTTCCAATGGAAGATAGAGGGGCATATTTAATAATTGGATTTACAGATGAAGGTAGTTCATTTGAATATACTGAGGAAAAAGCTCAAATTATTGAGCAGAGATTAATTCCACTTCTACAAGCAGAAGATAGTCCCTATAGAAGATTTATAATGAGAGTTCCTGGATTTGGTAGTTCTGCAAATTCATATAATAGCTTTATAATTATTGCGCTGCTAGATCATTGGAAAAATAGAGACCAAGATTCTCAAACTGTGATGAGGCAAGCAATTGGAAAAATAGTAACTGTACCACAAGCAGTTGCCTTTCCAATTTCTCCACAATCAATCAGAGTTTCAAGTTATAATAAACCAGTCCAGATGGTGATTTATGGAACTACTTATGAAGAACTTGAAAAAATACAAAAAGAGGTAATAAGAAATTTAAGAAGAAACTCAAACTTATCTAGAATTGAGTCTGACTATTCTAAAAATAAGCCAGAGGTAAAACTTGTCATTAACAAAAATAAAGCAAAAGACCTGGGAGTTTCAACTGAGTCTATTGGTAAAACTTTAGAAACTTTATATGGTGGAAAAAGAGTTACGACCTTTAATAAGTTAGGAAAAGAGTACCCAATTATACTTCAGCAATATTTATCAGATAGAAGAAATAAAGAAGGAATATCTAAAATATTTGTAAGATCTGAAACTAATGGAAAATTAGTTTCTTTGGTAAATCTTGTAGACTTCAAAGAGGAAGGAGCTGCAAAAAATCTTGCTAGATATAACAGACAAAGAGCGGTGACTATTTCAGCAAATATATCTGAAAATTATACTTTGTCAGAAGCAATTAAATATTTTGAAAATATAATGGCTGAAGTTGCTCCTCAAAACCAAATAACTTGGAAAGGCAAATCTGAGGAAGTGAAAGAAACAAGCAATGAGTTATTTATTATTTTTGCGCTTGCACTTCTTACTGCATATTTAGTAATGGCAGCAACATTCAATTCTTTTATACACCCATTTATAATAGTTCTAACTGTGCCTTTGGCTATATTTGGTGGACTAATATTTATTTTATTTCTTAATAGCTCTGTGAATATTTTTTCTCAAATTGCTTTAATCATACTTATAGGTATCTCAACAAAAAATAGTATTTTAATTGTAGATTATGCAAATCAAATTAGAACCACTGGAAAAAATATTGAAACAGCTGTTAAAGAAGCTTGTTCTGTAAGATTTCGTCCAATTATAATGACATCATTAAGTACAATGATCGCTATGTTACCGCTTGTAATTGGAAATTTTGGTCCTGGAGCAGGAGAAGGTTCAAGATTAGCTGTTGGAAGCACCATACTAGGGGGAATGATTATCTCAACTTTCTTCACTTTATACGTAACTCCATCAATGTATTTAGCATTAGCCAAGAATACAAAAAGAATTGATGCGGTAGACTTGGAATTAAAAAGAGAATTATCTAAAAAATAATATACTTATTTTTATTTAGTGAATTTTTACATTTAAATAATTGTTTCCTATAAATATTAGATTGTTTTTGTACTTTTTTTGCTAATTTAATTACTTTTTCATTTTGTTTATAATTTTTAAAGTTTCCCCACCCTTCATGATAAGCTAGATATTGTTTGAAAGCATCTTTTTTAGAAATCTTTAAAATAGATTCTGTTTTATTTGTATACCAACCAATAAAATCAACACTATCCTTAAATCTTATTCTTGTTGCTAATTTATTTCCTGTTTCTTTTTTATATTGTTCCCATGTGCCTTTAACTGCTTGTGAATAACCAAAAGAACTTGAAGGTCTTTTATAAGGTATAATTTTAAAAATTTTTTGTCTTGCTGGTTTAGCTAACCAATCAAAATCAGACTCCATTTTAATAATAGCTAACTGCACATAAATCGGAGTTCCCCATTTTTGCTCTACTTTTTTTGTGTGCTTATACCAAAGATATCTTTCATTGAAAATTGAACAACTATTAGCTGTGTTTGTGGGAATTGAAGAACAACCAGTTATTAAAAAAAAAACTAAAATAAAAAATTTATTTCTTAAACACTCCATATTTATTTATAAGACTGTAGATAAAAATTACAATAATCACACCTAATAAATTTCCAAATAAATCCGGTATAATTAGATGAAATATTTCGAGAATTATTGATAAAAAAATCAGATAAAATATCAAATACTTTATCTGATTTGATTTTGTAAAAGTATAAAGACCGATAACTGAAATAAAAGCGAAAGTATAGAGATGATTCGTT
>CACFTS010000031.1 GCA_902569285.1 uncultured Pelagibacteraceae bacterium
TTTTTTATAAGTTTTTTTGGTGTTAAAGAAACAAAAGATCTTATAATAAATAAAATTAAATAATGTTTTCAAATTTAAGATCTTTAATTTTTAAGTTAGATCCTGAGACAGCACATAGTTTAGCAATTAAATCATTAAAATTTAACTTTGTTCAAAATATTTTAGATGAAGACAAAGACAATCCATTATTCAAAACTAAATTATTTAACAAAAATTTAGAAAATCCTATTGGTATGGCAGCAGGATTTGACAAAAACGCTGAAGTATATAATTCATTATTTAAGCTAGGCTTTGGTTTTGTTGAAGTTGGTACAATTACACCTTTAAAACAATATGGAAATCCTAAACCTAGAGTTTTTAGGTTGGTTGAAGATGAAGCTCTAATCAATAGGCTTGGTTTTAATAATCTTGGTGCAAAAAATATTTTTGATCGAATTAGATCTAATAGTCAGATTGGTTTGCTTGGAATTAATATAGGACCAAATAAAGATACACAAAATAGACTTAGTGATTATGTTGAATGTTTAAAAACTTTTCATTCGGTAGCTGATTATCTTACAATAAATATTTCTTCTCCAAACACAGAAGACCTAAGAAATTTTCATGAACAAAAAAAATTAAATGAATTATTACAGACAATTAATAAAGAAAAAAAAATTTTGAACTTAAAAACTCCAATAGTAGTTAAAGTATCACCAGATATTGATGATCAAGAAATTAATAAAATCTCTGAAGTTCTTTTAAATAATGATATTGAAGCAATCATAGTTTCAAATACATCAGACTCAACTAGAGACAATTTAAGAAATATTCAAAGACATCAAAAAGGAGGGTTGTCAGGTAAACCTATTGAAGAAAAATCTACAAAATTAATAAGTAAATTTTATAAAATTCTTAATGGAAGAATTAAAATAATTGGAGTAGGTGGAGTAGACTCAGGAAAAGGTGCATATAAAAAATTTTTAGCTGGAGCTAATTGTATTCAGCTTTATACAGGCATGATTTATAGAGGCCCTAATATTGTAAACATGATTAAAAAAGAGCTTAAAGAATTATTATTGAAAGATGGTGTTAAGAATTTTAGTGAAATAATAGGAAAAAAAAGAATAACTTAATTCTAATAAACTTGACGCGATCAATATCTCACTTTATATAGTCGAAGTTATTATGCCAAAAAAATGTGAACTTACTGGTAAAATTCCTATGAAGGGTCATAATGTTAGTCACGCTAATAATAAGACTAAAAGAAGGTTTGTGCCCAATTTAAAAAAAGTAAAATTTACAAGCGAACTTTTAAAAAGAAGTTTAAAACTAACAGTCAGTAACGCTGGCGTAAGATCTGTTGATAAAAAAGGTAGTTTTGATGAATTTTTAAAAACTGTTAAAAATAAAAATTTATCATTAAGATTAAAAAAGCTAAAAAAAAGTTTATTAATTAAATCTCCATTTCAAAGAAAGACAGTTCAATCTAAAACTGCTTAATGACCAAATCTTTCCTACTTCTATCATTTTTGATGGGAGTTGTTGTTTTGTCATCAAATTATCTTGTTCAATTTCCTATAAATTATTATGGCTTTAATGAAATATTAACCTATGGAGCTTTTAGTTATCCAATTGCTTTTTTAATTACAGACTTAACTAACAGATCCTTTGGAAAAATTGTTGCAAGAAAAATAGTATATTTTGGTTTTTTTTTTGGTATTGGATTTACAATTTTATTTTCCACAGACTTTGCAGATTACATATCGTTAAGAATTGCAATTGGATCTGGAATTGCGTTTTTGGTTTCACAATTATTAGATGTTCAAATATTTGATAAATTAAGAAAAAAAGAGTGGTTTATTGCACCACTTACCTCTTCAATGATTGGTTCAATAATTGATACATTTTTATTTTTTTCCATTTCTTTTTACGCAACTGGAGTACCCTGGGTTACACTTTCTATGGGAGATTTAACTGTAAAGATTTTAGTAGCATTATTGATGTTAATTCCATTCAGGTTATTATTAAAAACTTTTAAACCGATTTAATCTTAATATAAATATTTATAAGCTAGAATTTTATAAGCCAATTTAGCAACTAAAAAATTATATGAATTAAAACCTTTAATTGGTGCGAGTTCATTGATATCTGCACCAATAATATTCGAATTTTTTGCTGCAATTCTTATTATATTTAAAGTTTCATCCCACAATAATCCACCTGGTTCAGGAGTGCCTGTTGCGGGCATAATACTTGAATCTAAGCCATCTACATCAAATGTTAAATAAACAGTTTTATTTTTGATTATTTTTTTAAATTTTTTTAAATTCCATTTAGATTTGTCTTTGGCCCAAAAAATATCTATTCTAGATTTGTTTTTTTTTAAAAAAGTGACTTCACTTTTAGAAATATTTCTTATTCCAAAAGAAATTATTGATACATTTTTATGATCTAAACACCTTCTGATTGCAGAAGCGTGTGAAAATTTTTCTCCATTATAGCTATCTCTTAAATCTGCATGAGCATCAAAATGTAAAAGACAAATCTTTTTATGTTTTTTTACGAAAGGCTTAATACATCCAGATGTTATTGAATGCTCTCCCCCAAAAGTCATAGGAAAAAGTTTTTTATCTAAAATTTCTTTATTTATTCCTGCTATTTTTTTAAGTGCCTTGCTAATATTTTTATCAATTTTAAAAGGTTTTAATGTTTTTATTCCTATTTTTTTATAAGGTTCACAATTTAGTTCTTCATCATATAATTCAACTTGATGAGAAGCTTTAATTATTTCTTTAGGACCATTTTTGGTTCCTCCACCGTAACTAACAGTTTTTTCTAAACCAAAAGGAATTATTATAACTTTTTCTTTAAAATTGAATTTATTATCAATTCCAAGAAAGCCATTTTTATTTGATAGATATTGCAATTTTTTATCCAAAAATTTTTGAAAAGTTTTTTCTACTTCTATTCTTCCATTCACCTTTATGATAAGCGTCACTTGCAATTAAAGGCAATACACTAGTAGCTTCTGCAAAAACCATCTGTTCTTTTGTAACATCAACTTTACCCCAAGAGCTTGCTTCTTTTAAAGTTGAGCTACTGCAAGCACCATCTCTAGAGTCAGCTACGGTGATTTGTACAGCATATTTATGCATATCAACTTCTTTACCTAAAAGTTCAGCACATATTACTGTATCTTGAATAAAATTTTTTGGGACACCACCACCAATCATAAAAAGTCCTGAACCTTTTGATTGTATTTTAATTTCTGTTAATTCTCTAAATTCTTTAATTGAGTCTATTGTTATATGTTTTTTTGGATTTTTTTCTTGATGAATTACCAATCCAAAACCCGCGCTGGAATCTGTAAATGCAGGACAGAAAATTGGAACATTATTGTTATATGCGATTTCAATTAATGAGTCTTTTTTTACAGAATTCTTCTTGAGGTATTTACCTATTTCATAAATAAATTCTCTGGAAGTATAACTTCTTGCCTCCAAACTATCCGCTATTTCACAAATTTTTTTGTCACAAATTTGCAATTCATCTTCATCGATATAGGTGTCATAAATTCTATCTATATAATTTTTTCTTAATTCTGTGTCGTCTTGAAATTGAGATCCTTGATAGTGTTTAAATCCTAAAGCTTCAAAAAAATCCATGTCGATAATAGAAGCTCCAGTAGCAACAATTGCATCTACCATATTATATTTTACAAGATCTTTATAAATATTCATACATCCAGCCGCTGAAGTTGAACCAGCTAACGTCAAGAAAATTGTACAATCTTTATCTTTTAACATTTCGTTATAAATATTTGCAGCATTAGCAGTTTCTCTTGAAACAAAAGACATCTTTTCCATATGGATGAAATAATTTTTCTAGAATCGAATGATGTTATATCAATATGTTCAACAGGATTTTTTAAAAAATCTCTTTTGCTATTATGTCCTAAATTTTTATTATCTGACATTAAGCAACCAAAGTAGCTTTATTAATGTCTTTATCATAAAGAGTCATTATTGGGCTGTCTTCGACTTCATAAATTTGATCTGAATAGAAACCATTAAATTGAGTTCTAAAGGTTAATCCATACGCTCCTAATTGACCAAGCTCAATATAATCATTTTCTTTAATATTATTTGGTAAGAGGAAAGGACCTTTCATATAATCCATACTATCACATGTTGGACCATAGAAATCAAATGCAGTTAATTTTTTTGAAATAATTTTGTTAGAGCAGTCTTTAATCATTTTTGATGGAAAAACTATATTAGGAGTACCAGCATCAAAAAGAGTTCCATAAGTTCCATCATTAATATAAAGTTTATTTTTTTTTCTAAGATTAACTCTAACTATAGTTGAGCCACTTTCGGCAACTAATGCTCTTCCAGGTTCGCAAATAATTTCTGGCAAATTATCTAATTTTAAATTTTCTAAATTTTTTTTAATTTCCTTTAAATAATTATCTAAAGATTGAGGTATCAAGTCAGGATAAATCGTTGGAAATCCACCACCAACATTAATAAAGTCTGGAACAATTTTTGTTTTTTTTATTATATTTCTTATTTCCATAATACCTTTAGCGTATGAAATCGGATGCATACATTGTGATCCAACATGAAAACTTAAACCAATTTTATTTGAATGTTGCTTAACTAACCTTAATAGTCCAGAAGCCTCTGAATTTAAAGCGCCAAATTTTTTAGATAAATCTATTTCAGCATGTTCATTTGATACTGCTACTCTTACGAACAATTCAAGATCTTTAGCATTACTTGTGCTTTCAATAATCTTAATTAGTTCATCCTTTGTAT
>CACFTS010000032.1 GCA_902569285.1 uncultured Pelagibacteraceae bacterium
TTCATATTTAAGTGCTTGAATAGGATCTAATTTTGCAGCTTTTAAAGCTGGAAATATAGAAACAATTATAGTTATAAAAATAGAACAAAAAGAAATAATAAATATTGAAGATGGATTAATTTCTGATGGCATTGTACTTAAAAAATATATTTCCTCAGGAAATAAACTGATATTAAAAACACTGCTTAAAAATTGTCGTATATTTTCAACATACATTGAAAAAGTCACTCCTAAAAAAATTCCAAAAATTGTTGCTGAAGTTCCAATAATTACACCCACTAAAAAAAATATTTTTATTATAGATTTATTTAAAACACCTATAGATTTTAAAATTGCAATTTCACGTGTTTTATTTTTAACTAATATTGTTAATCCTGAAATAATATTAAAAGCTGCAACAATAATTATTAATGACAAAATTATAAACATTACATTTCTTTCAACTTTTAAAGCTGAAAATAACGAACTATTCATATCTGACCAACTATATACAAATTCATTTGGAAATATTTTTTGAGTAATTGTTTTTTGATTCTCAATATTTTGAGGATTTTTTAAATAAATTTCCAAATTTCTATCTTTTACATCTAAATTAAAAAATTCTTCTAACGTATTTAAATTAACAAAAGCTATATTGTTATCAAAATCAGCTAATCCACTTTCAAAAAATGAAATAACTGTAAATGTTTTTTTCTTTGGAAGACTACCTATAATAGTTTCCACTCCAGATGATGACATTATTGTAATATCGTCACCTATATTAAGATCAAGCGTAAAACTGAGTTCTTTTCCTATTGATATATAGTTTTTGGTTAAATTATTCTTACTACCTACAAAAAATTTATTTTTAACAATCTTTAATTTTGAAAAATCTTTACTTGAATAACCTCTTAGAACTATACCTTTTGAGTTTTCACTTTTAATAATTATAGCCTCTCCCGAATTACTTAAAATTAAATTTTCAGAAATTAAATTAAGATTTGATTTTTTTAATTTATCTGTATTTATTTGATTATCATATGGTTTAACTGTGATGTGTGCATTAAATCCTACAATTTTATTAATCAATTCTGTTCGAAATCCATTCATAACAGACATAACAATAATAAGAACAGCTACACCTAAACCTATACCAATAAATGAAAAAATTGAAATTATATTTAAAAAACCATCTTTTTTTCTGGCTTTTAAAAATCTAAATGTAATTTCTTTTTCTAGAGTGGAAATCAATTTTTTGCTTTTTGTTTATTTATAATTTTAATTATTTCTGCTAAATTAATTTTTTGTGTTTCTTTTCCAACTTCTTTAAATTCTAATAGATCACCATCTGTTTGTTTGCCAATAATAATTTGATAAGGTGCTCCAATTAAATTCATTTTTTTAATCTTTGATGAAAAATTTTCTTCTGTATCATCAATTATAGCTTCAATATTATTTTTCTCTAATTCAAGATTAATCTTATTTGCTTTATCTAGTGCCGATTTATCATTTTTATTAATCATTGGAATTATTGAAATATCATATGGTGCAACAGAAATTGGCCATTTCATGATTTCATTTTTTTTATCATATTTTGCCTCAATTATTGCACCTACTAATCTCGATACGCCTATTCCGTAAGAGCCCATTTTAACAAAATCTTTTTTTCCCTCAGGTAAATCAACTGATGCATTCATCGGTTTAGAATATTTATCACCAAAATAAAAAATATGACCGACCTCTATACCTTTGGTTTTAAGTCGATTTTTTTCGGAAACTTTTTTTTCAAATTCTTCTTTATTAAATTTTTCATCAGTCACAGAATAAAACTTTTCATATTTGTTTCTTAAGTCTTCCAAAGATTTTTTTTCTAGTTTTGTTTGATCACTATTCACATCAAAAATTCTTTTGTCTGTAAAAATTTTACTCTCCCCTGTTTCAGCGAGAATAATAAACTCATGAGAAAGATTTCCTCCAATTGGTCCAGTATCAGCGGCCATGGGAATTGCGGTAAGATCTAATCTTTTAAAAGTTTTTAGATAAGATAAAAAAAATTTATTATACGAAAATAAAGCTTCTTCATCTGTAACATCAAATGAATAAGCATCTTTCATATAAAATTCTCTACATCTCATTATTCCAAATCTTGGTCTAATTTCATCTCTAAACTTCCATTGAATGTGATACAAAAGTTGTGGAAGAGATTTGTAAGATTTTACTGAAGATCTAAATATGTCAGTTACAAGTTCTTCATTTGTTGGTCCATAAAGCATTTCACGATCTTGACGGTCTTTAATTCTAAGCATTTCTTCACCGTAATCTTCGTAACGTCCACTTTCTTTCCATATTTCACTTGATTGAATAGTTGGCATTAAAATTTCTTGTACACCAATATTGTTTTGTTCTTCTCTTACTATATGTTCAATTTTTTTCATTACTTTAAAACCCAATGGCAACCATGAATAAATACCTGCTGAAGATTGTTTTATCATCCCAACTCTAAGCATTAATTGATGAGATTTGATTTTCGCTTCTGAAGGATTATTTTTAAGAATAGGGATAAAAGATTTAGAAATGTGCATATTAAATGATTATATTTCTTAAATTTAAATATTCAAATTTCATTAATAAATAGATTATTATGAAAAAAATCGTTGTTATTGCTGCGTTATAAATGATAGTTGATTCTGTAGTACTCATTAAATTTTTACTAAATTAATATTTGTAAAAGGTTTTTTTCCAGTCTTTTCTTTTGTAAATTTTCTACAAGCAATTTTAAGTGCATCTATTAAATTATGTTCTTGATGTTTATTACCAAGTTTAAATGTTTTTGTCGTCTTTTCTATTTTTTCTTCTAAACCATAAATAAATTCATCTTTTTCATAAATTGGTAAACCTTTAAACGTTATTATTGGGTTATTGTGAATATTGCCTTTAGGTGTAATTAAAATTGTTATTTCCAAATATCCATTTGTGCCTAAATTTTTTCTATCTTTTATTGACTGAGAATTTTCTTCAACACTAACGTTTCCATCTAAATATAATTTACCACTAGGAGCTTTATCATAAACTTTAGGCTTATCTCCGGGGAATAATTTAACAATATCTCCATTTTCTACCTGTACAGGATTAGGTACTTGCATTTCTTTAGCAAAATTTATGTGTTCAATCATATGTCTATGTTCACCGTGAACTGGTATAACACATTTTGGTTTTACCCATTGATACATATCTTTTAAATCTTCACGATTAGGATGACCTGAAACATGAATAAATTCTGTTTCTTCTGATATAACTTCTATTCCATCTTTAACTAATTGATTATGAAGTTTATATAATTTTTTTTCATTTCCAGGAATTATCTTAGAAGAAAAAATAACTGCATCTCCTTTTTCAATAAACACATCGGGATGAGTATAGCTTGAAATTCTCATCATAGCTCCCATAGGTTCACCTTGGCTTCCTGTACACAAATAAATTATTTTTTCTCTTGAAAAATTTTTTGCTTCTCTAGGATCAATGGGTTCAATTATATTTTTTAAATACCCGCATTGTTTAGCTGCTTTATATATTCTATGCATTGATCTTCCGACTAATGAAATTTGTTTCCCAGTTTTTTCTGCACAATAAAAAATTGTTTCCATTCTCGCTACATTTGATGCAAATGAAGTTACTATAATTCTTTTTTTCAATCGATTCATGATATCAAGTAAATTTTTTCTAACGTCTAATTCTGAACCAGATCGACCAGCACTAAAAACATTTGTGGAGTCACAAATCATAGCAAGAACACCTTCGTCACCAATTTCTTTTAATCTTTTTGAATTTATTTCGTCCCCTATCAAAGGATTCGGATCAACTTTCCAATCACCTGTATGTAAGATTATCCCTGCTGGTGTTTTAATTCTTAATCCATTAGGTTCTAGTATAGAATGGGTTAAAGTAATGTATTCTAAATCAAATGGTTCCAATTTAATTTTGCCATTTAATTGAACAATTACTATATCTTTAGTTATATCTATATGTTTTTCTTTAAATTTTTCTTTAATTAATAAAGCTGTAAAAGGTGTAGCATAAATTTTACATTTAAGCTTAGGCCATAAATGTGCAATTGCACCAATATGATCTTCGTGTGCATGTGTTAAAACTATTCCAAGTAAATTATCTTTTTTCTCAACAATAAAACCTGGATCTGGATAAATTAGATCTATTCCTGGGATAGTATCATCCGCAAAAGTAACACCAATATCTACTATGATCCATTTATGATCTCCTGGTAGACCATAACCAAATAGATTCATGTTCATTCCAATTTCACCAGATCCTCCTAGAGGACAAAATAATAATTCTTCTTTCATTTATTTAATTAATTTAGAAATTTTAATTAGACCTTTAATAGTAATATTTTTATTTTGTATTAGTTTAGTTTTAATTGATCCTTTGAACAAATCAGAAAATCCTCCTGTAATTACTAATTTAAAAGATTTTACAGTTTCTTTCTTAATTAAATTAACAATATTATCAATTAATCCTGCATAACCCCAAAAAAAACCAGACCTTACAGCTGTCCTTGTATCAATACCAACAACTTTTTTAATTTTTTTAAGATTTATTTTAGGAATTAAAGTTGCTTTATCTGATAAAGTGTTCAAAGAAATTTTAATTCCTGGAGCAATGACACCACCTTTGTAATCTTTTTTAATCACAATATCAAAAGTTGTTGCTGTACCAAAATCTAAAATAATAAAATTGTCTTTATTGTTAAGTAAACTTATAGCATTTGTT
>CACFTS010000033.1 GCA_902569285.1 uncultured Pelagibacteraceae bacterium
GATTGATATTGGATCATTGTTTAAATTAAACTATAAGTCATTAATTATTATAGGTTCTGCAGTTGAATGTATACACGCATACTCTTTAATACACGATGATTTACCTTGCATGGATGATGACAAGATTAGAAGAGGAAAACTATCAACTCATATTAAATTTGGAGAGTCTACCGCTATTCTAGCTGGCAATTCTCTTTTAACAATGGCGTTTGAGATTTTGAGCCATAAAAGTTTAAATATTTCTGAAAAAGTTAAAATTGATCTAATTAATAAAATTTCAAAAAGTTCTGGTCATCTTGGTATAGCTGGTGGACAATATTTAGATTTAAGTTTTGAACATAAAAAAGTTTCTAAAAAAAAAATTATTGAAATGGAAATAAAGAAAACTGGAAAACTTTTTAGTTTTTGTTGTGTAGCACCTTTAATTTTAAGAAAAAAAAACAAAAAAGAAATTAAGAAATTTGAAAATATAGGAACAGATATTGGGTTATTATTCCAAATTGCAGATGATTTAATTGATTATAAGGGAAGTTTATCGGCGGCAGGAAAAAAAACTGGAAAAGATAAAAAAAAGGGCAAAGCAACTCTAATTAGTTTACTAGGACATAAAAATACTATTAAATATGCCAATAAATTAATTTTTAAAATAAATAATAAATTAAAAAGATATGGCTCAAAATCGAAAAATTTAGCTGAAACTCTAGATTATATTTTGAATAGAAATAAATGAAAAAAGAATACGAATTTTTAAATAGAATAAATTTTCCATCAGATTTAAAAAAAATTCCTGAGTCAAAATTACAAAAAGTAGCTGAAGAAATAAGAAAGGAAATAATTGATGCAGTATCAATTACTGGAGGACATTTAGGAGCAAGTCTTGGGGTTGTTGAGTTAAGTGTTGCTCTTCATTATATTTTTAATACACCTAATGACAAATTAATATGGGATGTTGGTCATCAAAGTTATCCTCATAAGATTTTAACAGGAAGAAAAGATAAAATTAGAACATTAAGACAATGCGGTGGTCTTTCTGGTTTTACAAAAAGACTTGAAAGTGAATATGATCCATTCGGTGCAGCTCATAGTTCAACCTCAATATCTTCAGCTTTAGGTATAGCTGAAGCAAATAAACTTTCAAATAAAACAGACAATGTAGTAACAGTTATTGGTGATGGAGCTATTAGCGCAGGGATGGCTTATGAAGCAATGAATAATGCTGGAGCTTCAAAGACTAAAATGATTGTTATTTTAAATGATAATGACATGTCTATTGCGAGGCCTGTTGGGGCAATGAGTAGTTATTTGGCTAAAATTTTTTCAGGCAAGATTTATTTTAGTTTGAGAGAGACTATTAAACTTATCACATCAGCATTTTCAAAAAGATTTAGTGCAAAAGCAGGTAAAGCTGAAGATTTGTTTAGATCCGTTGTAACTGGTGGAACTTTATTTAGTTCTCTTGGATTTTACTATATTGGTCCAATAGATGGACATGATTTAAATTCTTTAATTCCAATTTTAAAAAATGCAAGAGACTCAAAACACGAGGGTCCGATTTTAATTCACATTAAGACAAAAAAAGGTAAAGGCTATTTATTTGCAGAAGAAGCAAAAGATAATTATCATGGAGTATCGAAGTTTAATGTTAAGACCGGAGAGCAGGTTAAAAGTACTAACAAATTACCATCATATACTAAAGTATTTGCTAATACGTTGGTTCAACATGCTAAAAAAGATAGTAAAATAGTTGCTATAACAGCAGCAATGCCGGATGGAACAGGTCTGGATATTTTTCGTAAAGAATTTCCAGATAGAACTTTTGATGTTGGAATCGCAGAACAGCATGCAGTAACATTTGCGGCTGGCTTAGCCACAGAAAATTACAAACCTTATGCAGCAATTTATTCTACATTTTTACAAAGAGCATACGATCAAGTTGTTCATGATGTAGCAATTCAAAGTCTACCAGTAAGATTTGCAATAGATAGAGCTGGGCTAGTCGGCGCTGATGGACCTACTCATGCTGGAAGTTTTGATACAACATACTTATCAACATTACCAAATTTTATTGTGATGGCCGCAAGTGATGAAGCTGAACTTGTAAGAATGATCAATACTTCAACAGAAATTAATGATAGACCTTGTGCATTTAGATATCCAAGGGGCGCTGGATTTGGATCTACTTTACCTTCTATAAATGAAAAGATAGAGATCGGAAAATCTAAAATTATTCAAGAGGGAAAAAAATTAGCTATTTTATGTTTTGGGGCAAGATTAAAAGAAACTTTAAAAGCAGCAGAAAACTTAAAAAAAAAAGGAGTTAATATAACAGTAGTAGATGCGAGATTTGCAAAACCTTTAGATGAAAATTTAATTTGGCAACTTGCAACTACACATGAAGCAATTATGACTATTGAAGAAGGATCTATAGGAGGTTTTGGTTCCCATGTAGTCGATCTTTTAACAAAAAGAGGTTTAATGGATGGTAATCTGAAATTTAGATCAATGACACTGCCAGATATTTTTATTGATCAGGATACACCTGATAATATGTACAAAGTTGCTAACTTAGATTCTATTTCAATAGAAGAAAAAGTTTTAGATCTATTAAATTCAAATATTATTTTACAAAAACAAAAATAAGTAAAATTAATTACACTGAGCTTTATTCATTAGATAATGATCTAATAAAACACATGAAAACATAGCCTCACCAACGGGTACTGCTCTTATACCCACACAAGGATCGTGTCTACCTTTTACAGATATAGTTGTATTTTTTCCAAATTTATTAATTGTTTTTCTACTTTTTAAAATCGAAGATGTAGGTTTCACAGCAAATGATACAATTATTTCTTGTCCTGAAGAAATACCACCTAGTATTCCACCTGCATTGTTTGAGTTAAATTTCAATTTACTTTTGTTTTGTGAAATTTCATCTGAATTTTCTTCACCAGATAATTGTGCAGAATTCATCCCAGAACCAATATTTACACCTTTAACTGCATTAATGCTCATCATGGCTGAGGCAATATCCGAGTCTAATTTTGAATATATTGGAGCACCTAAACCTGCTGGTATACCATTGGCTCTTAACTCAATTATTGCACCACAAGAAGAACCTGCTTTTCTTATGCTTAATAAATATTTTTCCCACAACTTTAACATTGATTTATCTGGACAAAAAAATGGATTTTTATAAATTATTTTATTATCCCATTTTGTTGTGTCACAACCAAGGATACCAAGCTGTGTAACAGCTCCAGAAATTTTAAATTTTTTGCCTAATTTTTTTTCTAAAACTTTTCTAGCGATAGCTCCAGCCGCGACTCTTGCTGCCGTTTCTCTGGCAGAAGATCTTCCACCGCCTCTATAATCTCTAATTCCATATTTTTTAAAATAAGTAAAATCAGCATGACCAGGTCTAAACTTATCTTTGATATCTTTATAATCTTTTGATCTCATATCCTCATTATAAATTATTAGTGATATAGGAGTGCCTGTTGTTTTACCTTCAAAAACTCCTGAGAGAATTTGTACTTTATCACTTTCTTTTCTTTGAGTTGTAAATTTAGATCGTCCAGGTTTTCTTTTATTTAATTCTTTTTGAATATCTTGTTCTTTTAGTTGAATTAAAGGTGGACAACCATCAACTACGCACCCAATTGCAGGCCCATGGGACTCACCCCAAGTAGTGAAACGAAATATCTTTCCAAAAGTATTAAATGACATTAAATATATTATATAAGTTATTTTGTTGAAATTATGAATCAAAAAAACTCACTAGGTATTGATTTATGCTTCAAGGATTTAGATAATCCAATAGATTTGTTTGGAGAATGGTTTAAAGAAGCAAAAAAAAATGAAATTAATGATCCAAATGCTTTAGCTTTAGCAACGGCGAGTAAAACTGGAATTCCATCTGTAAGAATGGTTTTACTTAAAGATTTTAATAATGATGGATTTGTTTTTTATACAAATCTGAATAGTCAAAAAAGTAATGAGATAAAATCTAACCTAAATGCATCAATGTGCTTTCATTGGAAATCATTATTAAGACAAGTAAGAATAACTGGAGAATTATCAAAAGTTACTGACAAGGATGCTAACAATTATTATAATAGTAGATCTTATCTAAGCAAAATAGGAGCATGGGCATCAAATCAAAGTAGTGTTTTAAAATCAAGGGATGAATTATTAAATTCTATTGAAGAATTTAAAAAAAAATATCCATACGATAAAGATATACCAAGACCTAAACATTGGTCAGGATGGAATCTAACTCCAAATGAAATTGAGTTCTGGTTAGATGTTAAAGACAGAATACATGAAAGATTACTTTATAGTAAAATAGAAAATAATAATTGGGAAAAAAAACTTTTAAGTCCTTAGTAAGATCTTTCTAGGCTAAAAGACGTCAAATTTTTTAGAATTTCTTTTTCTTTTGTATCCTCGAAAAT
>CACFTS010000034.1 GCA_902569285.1 uncultured Pelagibacteraceae bacterium
TTATATGACAGGATTTATTGCAGGAATGCCTTTTCTTGGTGATCTTGATGATAAAATGAGAGCAAAAAGATTAGAAACTCCAAGAGTAAAAGTTCCAAAAGGATCAGTTGGATTAACAGAACAATTTGCCAATATTTATACTTTTGAAAGTCCAGGTGGTTGGAATATTATAGGTAACTCACCTCTTGGAATTTTTGATAGTACTAAAGATGAAGAACCTAATTTAATTAATCCAGGAGACACAGTTATTTTTAAAAAAATAAATATCAATCAATATAAAAATTATAATGACTAAAAATTATTTTAAGGTAATTAGGGCTGGTATAAATACAACATACCAAGATTTAGGAAGAAATAATTTATATCATATTGGAATTCCTTTCAGCGGTGCCATGGATAATAGAAATTATTTGATATCAAATAAGTTGGTTAATAATAATTTAAGTTTACCGGTTATAGAATTTGCTTATCAAGGTCCTTTATTAAAATATTATGGGGATAAGATTAATATTGCAGTTACCGGAGATATAAATTTTAAAATAAAAAAAGGTACAAACATATTTGAGGGAAATTGTTATGAGAGTTATTTAGTTGAAAATGGTGATGAAATTAATATTTTATCTACTAATAAATCTGTTTATGGTTATTTGTCAGTTGGAGCAGAATTCAAATTAAAGTCTCAATGGGGAAGTTTTTCTATAAATACAAAAGCAAATACTTAATAACTAAGGAATTAATTTCTTTATTAATCTCTTTCCCAAAATCACAATATAAAGCTGCATCACCAAGATTTAATATATTTTTTATCATGACATGTTATACTTTTAAATTATGACTATGGAAATTAATATAAATTGTGATTTAGGTGAAAAATCTAAACACCATTCCAATAAACACGATCCTGATTTATTAAAAATTGTTAATTCTGCTAACGTTGCTTGTGGTTATCATGCAGGTGATAAGGAAACAATGAATCAAGTAATTAAAATATCTAAAGAAAATAACGTAAGTATAGGTGCACATCCATCATTCAATGATCCAGAAAATTTTGGCAGAAAAAGAATTAATTTATCTTCATCAGAAATAAAAAAATTAATAATTGATCAATATGAAATTTTACAAAATATCGCTGTTAAATATGATGAAAAAGTGAGCCATATCAAACCTCATGGTGCTTTAAATAACATGGCTTGTGAAGATATTGAGCTTGCAACAATTCTTGCAAAAACTATTAATGAAATTAATAAAGATTTAATCTATTTGGTTCCAACTGGATCAAAAATGGAGGAAGCAGCGAGAAAATTAAATATGAAAATAGCATGTGAAATTTTTGCAGACAGAAATTATGAAGACGATGGAAATTTAGTCTCAAGAAAAAAACCAAATGCACTAATTACTAATCCAGAAGAAGCTAAAAAACACGTATTAAGTATGGTTAAAAATCAGGCTCTTAATTGTCTTAGTGGAAAACAAATACCTTGTGAAATAGACTCTGTATGCATACATGGAGATAACGAAAGTTCATTAGCAACAGCAAAATCTATAAGAAATAATTTATTAGATAATCAATTTAAATTAAAATGTTTAAACAATATGGAAAAGTTTAACAAATGATAAGAAATATTTTTTTTTAAAGTTTTAATTTAAATTTTTAACCATTTGTTCAGGCATCCATAGAGCAATCTCTGGAAAAATTACCACTAATGCCACCGCTAAAACCATAAGTAAAAATAAAGGAAAAGCACTTTTTGCAATATATCCCATATCTTTATTCGCCATGCCTTGAAGGACAAATAAATTGAAACCTACGGGAGGTGTAATTTGTGCCATCTCAACAACAATTACTAAAAAAATACCAAACCAAATCATGTCAAAACCTGCTTGTCTTATCATTGGCTCTATTATTGCCATTGTTAGTACTACAGCAGATATTCCGTCGAGGAACATTCCTAAAATAATATAAAAAATCATTAAAACAAAAATTAGTAAATAAGGAGATAAATCCATATTTTGAATCCATAATGCTAAATTTCTAGGCAATCCGGTAAATCCCATAGCTAAAGATAAAAATGTTGAGCCTGCTAATATAAATGCAATCATACAAGAAGTTTTGGTTGCACCTAACAGTGATGATTTAAATGTTTCTAAATTTAAACTTTTTTGAAAATAAGATAAAATTAAAGCTCCAACAACTCCCAACGAAGCTGCTTCAGTGGCTGTTGCTATTCCAGTATATATTGATCCAATAACAGCTGAAATTAACAATATTACTGGTAAAAGTTGTTTTGATCTTTTTATCTTTTCTAAAAATGAATATTCTTCAATTATTTTTGGCATTTCTTTTTTGTTAATTAAAGACCAAATAATTACATATGACATAAAAATTAATGCAATCATTATTCCTGGAATAATTCCTGCAATAAATAATTTTGCTATAGACTCTTGAACTGCTACACCATAAATAATTAAAATAATCGAAGGAGGTATTAACAATCCTAGAGTTCCTGAACCGGCCAAGCTACCTAATAAAATCTTTTCTGGATAATTTCTTTTTCTTAATTCTGGTATAGACATCTTTCCTACTGTTGCCACAGTTGCCGCAGATGAACCTGATATTGCTGCAAATAAAGCACATCCAACAACATTAACATGGATTAAACCCCCTGGTAGTTTTTGCATCCAAGGAGATAAGCCCTTAAATAAATTTTCAGAAAGTTTTGTTCTAAATAAAATTTCCCCCATCCATACAAACAAGGGTAAAGCAGTTAAAGTCCATGATGAAGATGTTCCCCATATTGTTGTTGCCATAGCATCACCAACTGGTCTAGAAGTAAATAACATCATACCAATTGCTGAAACTCCAATCATACTCAATGCAACCCAAATACCAGAACCTAAAAAAAATAATAGAACACTAATAAAAAAAATTGTTAAAAATATTTCAGTCATTTAACTTTTTTTAATTGTTAAAATAAATTGATGAAAAACACTTATAAAAAATATTGTAGATCCTATTGCTACACTAGTTTGAGGGATCCAAATTAAAATTTCATCTGCACCTTCACTTCGTTCTTGAAATTTATATGATATAATTAACATTTTGATAAAATAAAATGCTAAGTATCCTGAAAAAAAACTTGCTATACCTAAACACCAAATTTCTATTAACCTTTTTTTATTACCTGAAAGTTTCTCTAAAAAGAGAGTTATCCTAATATGGCCACCTTCGACAAAAGTGTAAGCTAAAGCAAAAAAAGATGCTGCAGCCATACAATAACCAGAATATTCTGCTAGACCTCTAATATAAAAACCAAATATTCTTGATGAAATACCTATAAGAATAAATACAGCTACAAAAATTAAAAAAGTTGCCGCGACATATCCAGAAAATTTATAAAGTTTATTTAAGGTTTTATCTAAAGATCTTAACATAATGATTTAAGGCCACTTAAAATTATTAAGTGGCCTTAAGATAGATTTAATTTAATTATTTATATGCTGATAAAACAGCCGCTCCTCTTGATCCAGCTTTTTCAGACCATTCCTTGGCCATAGTCTCTCCAACTTTTTCAAAATGAGATTGTAAAGATGAATTAACTTTTCCAACTACCATACCCGCTTCTGCTAAAGCTTTTTTATCTCCAACATTACCTTGTTTTGATAATTGCCAGCCTTTTCTCTCAGCTAAGGCTGCTTGTTTCATAACTAAATCTTGAGTTGCTTTATCCAGTTTATTCCATGCATCTTTGTTTACGATTACCATGTTTTTTGGAAACCAAGCTGCGATGTCATAAAAATATTTCACACCATTTTCCCAAATCTTAGAATTTTTTCCAGTAGTAGGAGATGTGATCATACTTTCAACAGCACCAGTTGAAAATGCTTGGCTAATTTCAGCAGCTTCAATTTTTGTAGGTGCCATTCCTGTTAACTCAGCTATTCTGATTGTTGCTGAATTATAAGCTCTAAATTTTAAACCTTTTAGATCATTAATAGAGTTAATTTCTTTTTTACTATATAAGCCTTGTGCCGGCCATGGAACTGCATATAAAAAAACAAGTCCTTTTTCATCCAAACCTTTTACAATTTCATCTTTTGATGCTTTATATAATTTCATAGCATCTGAATAAGATGTCGCTAAGAATGGTTGAGAATCTATCTCTAATAAAGGATCTTCTTTTCCTAAAGCTGACATAAATCTTTCACCAATTTGTGCTTGACCAGTTCTTACAGCTCTAAAAATTTCTCCACCTTTGAACAAAGAGCCACCTGGGTGGGTTACAATTGTTAATTTACCACCA
>CACFTS010000035.1 GCA_902569285.1 uncultured Pelagibacteraceae bacterium
GTTGCTTTAATCACTGGAGAAGAAAAAATTATTCCATCTAATGCAAAATATTATTTATGTACTGTTGAGTCTATGCCTATCGACAAGCACTTAGATTTTGTAGGTGTTGATGAGATACAAATGTGTACAGATCACGAACGTGGTCATATTTTCACTGATAGATTATTAAATATGAGAGGCACTAAATTAACTATGTTAATGGGTTCTAATACTATTAAAAATATTATTTCAAAATTAGATGAAGATATAGAATTTATTAATAGAAAAAGATTATCTAAACTCTCATATGTTGGTTACAAAAAAATTTCAAGAATAAATAGAAAAACTGCAATTATAGCTTTTTCAGCAGAAGAAGTTTATGCAATTGCAGAATTAATCAGAAGACAAAAAGGTGGAGCTGCAATTGTAATGGGATCTCTTAGTCCAAAAACAAGAAATGCACAAGTTAAATTATATCAGTCAGGAGATGTTGATTTTCTAGTTGCAACAGATGCTATTGGTATGGGAATAAATATGGATCTTGATCACATTTATTTTTCCAATCTAAAAAAATTTGATGGAAAAAAATTAAGAAAATTAAACTTATCTGAAATTGGACAGATTGCTGGAAGAGCAGGGAGATATTTAAATGATGGTAGTTTTGGAATTACAGGTGAATGTAAGGAAATTAACGGAGAAAAAGTTAATTTATTAGAAAATCATAAATTTGAAGAAATTCAGTCTCTATTTTGGAGAAACTCTAATTTAAATTTTAATAATCCTTTTGCACTAATAAAATCATTGGATGAAAAACCAAACAAAAAATGGTTAAGAAAAATACACGAATGCGAGGATGAAAAAGCTCTTAAATTTTTCTTAAGAGATAAAAACTTAGAAAATTTTGAATTTAATAATAAAAAGTTGAGTCTTTTGTGGGAATGTTGTCAGATACCAGATTTTGTAAAAAAAACTTATGGTAATCACTATGAGGTAATTGCAAATGTTTTTAAATATTTGAGCAGTGAAAAAGGTAAAATTACTGATAATTATATGCATCTTCAACTAATGAAACTGGATAAATTAGAAGGAAATGTAGATTCTTTATCGAATAGAATTGCAAATATTAGAACTTGGTCTTATGTTTCAAATAAAAATAATTGGGTAGAAAATCAAGAATATTGGATAGAAAAAACTAAACTATTAGAAGATAAACTCTCAGATAGACTTCATGAAGAACTTACAAAAACTTTTATTGATAAACGAGCAAGTATTCTTGCTAGAGGTTTAAAACAAGACATGGAATTCGATACTAAAATTTTAAAAAACAATGAGGTAATGATTGATGATCAATTCATTGGCAAAATTAATGGTCTAAAGTTAGAGTTAGATTTAAAAAAAGGAGCACTAGAAACTGATATTAAATCTCTTAAAAAAGCTGCAAGACAAACTGTGGGTCCTGAACTTGAAAGAAGAATTCAAATAATAATTGAAACAGGGTTAATTGAACTACATAATGATTTTAAAATTTATTGGAATAAATCATCAATAGGAAAATTGATACCAGGTAAGGATTACTTAAATCCTAACATTGAAGTATTAGTTGATGATATCTTAGAACAAAATCAAAGAAAAAAATTAATTATTTTTTTAGAAAAATGGTTAAAAAATAAAATTGATACAATTTTGAAAAGTCTTATAGATTTAAAAAATCTAAAAGAAAAAAATTCTTCAATCAAGGCCCTTGCATATCAGCTCTATGAAAACAATGGTGTTCTTAAGAGAGATCAGGTTTCTGAATATCTTAAAAACTTAGGACAAAATGAGAGAAAAACTTTGAGAGATCTCGGTGTAAAATTTGGAAGATATCATGTTTTTTTACAAAGATTGATTAAACCTGAAGCTGTTTCGTTAAGAACTTTGCTTTGGAAAAATCATCATCAGAAATACTTTAATTTAAAACCACCAACATTTGGTCTAAATTTTTTAGATGACAATAAATTTAATAATAAAAATTTTATGTTACTTTGCGGATTTGAGAAATTTGAAAACTTTTATGTAAGAATTGATATTTTAGAAAGATTATTCATGCAAATTATTAATTCTAACTCAGAAAAAGAAATTAAAATGATTCCTGAAATGTTAAATTTATTAGGATGTAATAAAGATAACTTTAAAAAACTTCTTAAGAATATGAGTTATAAAATTATAGAAAAAGACAATGAAGTATTTTTTAAATATATTCCTAAAAAAAACTTTAAGAAGCCAAATAAAAAAATTATTAAAGAAAGCCCTTTTGGTGTTTTAAAAAACTTAAATTTTAATTAAAAATTATGTTTTTTAAAAAAAACAAAATGAATTTGCCTAAAATAGCAGCATTATTAATACATGCAGCGAAAATTGATGAAAATTACTCAAAACAAGAAGAGGAAATTATTAAACAAGCTCTTTTAAAAATAGGTGCAAATAATCAAAACATAGAAAACATTATTAAAGAAGGAAAAACAATTGAGGAAAATGCCAATCAAATCTTAGATTTTACAAGAGAGGTGAAAAACATGGATGAAAAAAACAAAATAAAAATTGTAGAAACACTATGGCAAATAATCTATTCAAACAAACAAGCGGATATGTATGAGACAAACTTGATGAGAAGACTTGCTGGATTATTATATATTGACAGAAAAGTAATGGGAGATATTAAAGATAAAATTAAAAAAGAAAATTTATAATGACATACTTAGTTAACGAAAATTGTATTAAGTGTAAATTAATGGATTGCGTTGAGGTGTGTCCAGTGGATTGTTTCTATGAAGGAAAAAATATGCTTGTAATTAAACCGGATGAGTGTATAGATTGTGGCGTTTGTGAACCTGAGTGTCCTATTGATGCTATTAAACCCGATATGGAACCTGGAAGCGAAAAATGGTTAGAAATCAATAAACAATATTCTGAGATCTGGCCTAATATAACTAAAAAAAAAGATCCCCCTTCGGATCACGAAAAATATAAAGATGAAAAAAATAAGTTTAAAAAATATTTTAAAGAAAACATTTAAAAAAAAAAAAACTAAAAAAACTAAAAAAACTAAAAAAAAAATAACTAAAAAAAAAGTTACAAAATCAAATAAAACTTTAATTAAAAAAAATAATTAAATTAAAAACTAAAAAAATTTTAATCAAAAAAACTAAAGAAAAAATTACAGAAGCAAAAACACAAAATTTAAGAATTCCTAAAAATAATGAAACTAAACCTGAAATTAAAAAAGTAAAAAAACAAGAAACTGAAAAACGTGAATATAAAATTAAAGATTATGTTGTTTATCCAAAACATGGAGTTGGACAAATCACAGAATTTAAAAAAATAAATATAGGTGGAATTGATGTTGAAACTTATGTTATTAAATTTGAAAAAGATAAAGCTAATGGAATGGTACCAGTTAATAAGCAATTAAATTTACGACCTTTAGCAACCATAAACCAAGTCAACAAATGTATTTCTATACTAAAAAGTAAACCTAAAATTAAAAGATCTATGTGGAGTAGGAGAGCTCAAGAATATGAAGCCAAAATTTCATCTGGAAAAATATACGAACTTGCTGAAGTTGTAAGAGATCTAAATAAAGGTGATGATATAATGGTTGATCAATCTTACAGTGAGAGACAACTTTTTGAAAAAGCTTACGAAAGAATATTGTCTGAATTTCAAATAATATTAAATATTTCACTTGAAGATACTCAAAAAAAACTCGACAAAGCTTTAAAAAGAAATTTATTATCCCAAACTCAGCCTTCTACACCTCCAACAAAACAAACTACTACCGACCTACCAGTAGAAGATTCTGTTTCTGTTAATGAAGAAACTTTAGAAGAATAAAAAAAAACGCTTCTCACACATAAAGTTATGAGAAGCGTTTTTAATTCAAAGAATACTAAGTTATTATCTTCTTCTTCTTCTTTTCTTAGCTTTCTTTTTAGCTTTTTTAGCTTTTTTTCTTCTTTTAGCCATCTTTAGCTCCCTTTTAAGTTAAACGAATCAAAATGATTCGTTATTAACTTATTTTTATTTTTTTATATACGTTATGTCAATTCTTTAATTAAAGATAAAATTTTAAAAAAAAATTAAAATTAAAAAAAATTTTATAATTTTAATATGTAAAAAAAGTTAATGTTTATGCGCTTTATAACCAAATATTTTACTAAAATTAATAAAGTTTTTCTAAATTTTCTTTATATT
>CACFTS010000036.1 GCA_902569285.1 uncultured Pelagibacteraceae bacterium
GATATATTAGAGCTCTTGCTTCAATATTGCCTAAAGATTTATAAGTATCTTTGGCATTTAAAAGTTGATTAATATTAAATTGAAATCTTTTATATAATTCAAATAAATCTTTTTCTGGATAGTTTTTGTTATGAACAGCTTTTTCAATGGTAGAAATTTTTTCTATTTCAGAAACATCAATTTCTTGAAAAAAATTCAACAAATTTGCTGATGAAAGATATTTCCAAATTATTTTATTTGTTTTGTCATTTGGTTCAAAAACAAAATTAAGATTTGTTTGATGAGCTAAATAAAAATCAAAAATAGATTTTTCTGAAATTACATCACTCACTTCGGTTGTATATTCTAATAAATGATCAACAATAATGAAATTGGCCTAGTTCTTTTAAGAATAGTAGAAGTTATTGGACAAGATAAAATTGAAAGAATTGATGAAGATACTATTTATTTTATTATTAGTGCACTTAACCAACTAAATGTTGATTGGATAAGAAATAAGATATTGCTTAAAGTTCTTCCTTTAAAAGTTTAAAAATTATATTAAAATAATCTTGTTATGGCAGTTAAAACGATACTTACAGAACCTGATCAATTATTAAGACAGATTTCTAAACCTGTTAAAAAAGTTGGCAAACAAGAACAAAAATTGATGGATGATATGTTGGAAACCATGTATTCCGCAAACGGAATAGGTTTAGCTGCAATTCAAATAGGTGTTCCAAAGAGAATTATTGTTATGGATATAAGTAAAGATGAAAATAAAAAAAAACCTAGGTATTTTGTAAATCCTGTAATTAAAAATAAGGATATTTTAAAATCAACTTATGAAGAAGGATGTTTATCAGTTCCAAACCAGTTTGCAGAAATAGATCGACCAAAAAATTGTGATGTTGAGTACCTTGATTATAATGGTGAAAAAAAACTGTTAAAAGCAGAAGGCTTATTAGCAACTTGTATTCAACATGAAATGGATCATTTAGAAGGAATTCTTTTTATTGATTATTTGTCGAAATTAAAAAAAAATATGATTATTAAAAAACTATCTAAAATGAAATCTACTCGGATAGTTGTTTAATAAATGTCTAAAAAGATTATTTTTATGGGTACACCATTATTTGCTGTGCCGATTTTAAAATCTTTATATCAAAATGGTTATCCAATTTCTGTTGTGTATACTCAACCACCACAAAAATCTCAAAGAGGTCAAAAAATAAATAAATCACCTATTCAAGGTATTTCAGAAACACTAAATATAGATTTTAGATCACCATTTACATTAAAAAATAATGATGAGGAATATGATTTTATAAAAAAATTAAATGCAGATCTTGCAATAGTAGTTGCTTATGGACAAATTATTCCTAAAGAATATTTAAATTTAACTAAAAAGGGATTTATAAATATTCATGGCTCTATTCTTCCTAAATGGAGAGGTGCTGCACCAATTCAAAGATCAATTATGAACTTAGATAATGAAATAGGAATAAGTATAATGAAAATTGTTGAAGAATTAGATAGTGGACCTGTTAGTAATATTTATAAAATTAAATTAGATCATAATAATAATGCTCAAGAAATTTCAGAAAAATTATCACTTTTAGCTGCTGAAAAGATTTTGGATAATGTCGATGATATATTAGATGATAAAGTAAAATTTTTTAATCAAGATCACTCAAAAGCTACTTATGCACAAAAAATTGGCAAAATTGAAGGTAAGATAAATTGGAATGATAAGGCATTGAGTATTCTAGGTAAAATAAATGGTTTATTTCCAACTCCAGGCGCTTTTTTTAATTTTAATGGCGAAAGATACAAAATCTTAAAAGCTGAAATTGGAAATGGTCTAGGTGAAATTGGTGAAGTACTATCTGATAAACTAGAGATTGCTTGTGGTAATAATAATTCAATCAAAATTCTTGAAATTCAAAGACAGGGAAAAAAACCTCAAAAAATTGGTGAATTTATGCTTGGATCTCAAATTAAAAAAGGCTCTATATTATCTAATGTTTAGATATCAAATATTTATTGAGTATGTGGGAACTAATTTTAGAGGTTGGCAAGTTCAAAAAAAAGGGAAAACTATTCAAGGATTGATTCAGGAAAAAATTTCAAAACTTTTAAAAGAAAAAATAATATTATTTGGGTCAGGTAGGACAGATTCAGGTGTACATGCCATTGAGCAATCAGCACATTTTAACTGTAAAAATAAAATTATAAAATTTGATAGATTTTTAAAATCAATAAATCATTTTTTGAATAAAGAAGGTGTTGCAATTATAAAAGTTAAAAAAAGAAATAATGATTTTCACTCCAGATTTTCAGCTAAAATGAGAGTATATAAGTATATTATTATCAATCGTTTAAGCGGACCAGTTCTAGATAATAATAGAGGTTGGCATATTATGAAAAAACTTGATTTAGAGATAATGAAAAAAGGTGCCAAAAAGTTAATTGGAACCAAAGATTTTTCTACTTTTAGAGCCTCTAGTTGTAGAGCAAAAAGTCCTGTAAAAACTATGAAAATGGTTAAAATTAAATCTTCAAAAGATAAAATTGAAATCGAATTTAGCTCTCAATCATTCTTGCAGCAGCAAGTGCGTTCAATGGTTGGTTGTTTAAAATATCTTGGAGAAAAAAAGTGGTCATTAAAAAAGTTTGAGAGTGTTATGAGGTCAAAAAAAAGAATTTTATGTGCTCCTCCAGCACCACCAAAAGGACTTTATTTAGTAAGAGTTATTTATTAATTTTTTTTTGTTACTCATTGCAAATTTTTTATTTATTCGCCATCTTGATTCTTCTCTAATTATATAACCACAACAGTTTTTGGCACTACACTTACATGGAAACTGCTTGTAATCCGAATCAAAACCAAAACCATAATCACAAGTAAATTCTTCTCCCTTTTTAATATCTTTAATTGTTGTTATCCATATTTTTAGACCTTTACCGTCGTATTGAGCATTCGGATTACAACTATGATTAATTAAGCCTGCTGTATTCCATGGAAAATCACCATCGAGTGTATATCTTTTATTTAAAGTAAATAAGTATATTGGTTTATTATTGTCATATTTATCAGATTCATCTACTTGCTTGTTTGTTATAATTTTTCCTTTGTAGTCAATAATTTTTGTTCCTTCTTTAATATCTTTAGCAGCGTAAAGACCTCTACCTTTATTATCAATATTGGATTTTTTAATTCTGTATAATTTCATGTAAGTTATTTATAATTAATTAGATAATAATCAATCGAATTCTAATAGAGCGTTAACATGTTCATTAGCACTTTCCGCTAAAGCATTTAGATCATATCCACCCTCGAGAATAGAAACCACTTTTCCGTTACAAAATTCTTTTGTCGCACTCAAAGCTCTTCTGGTTATCTCATAATAGTCTTTAGATTCTAAATTTAACTGACATAAAGGATCATCTTTGTGAGCATCAAATCCAGCAGACATTAATATAAATTCTGGTCTAAATTCTTTTAATCTTTTAAGCATATGTTCATAAGCATCAAAATATTGCCTAGAGTTAGTGCCTGCTGGCAGTGGGATATTTAAAGCATTGTTATAATCACCTTTTTCATCCTCTGTTCCACCACCTGGATAGTATGGATATTGGTGTAGGCTTGAAAAAAAAACATTCTCATTTGACTTAAGAATATCATAAGTTCCATTTCCAAAGTGACAATCCCAATCTAAAACTGCTACTCTTTTATATTTATATTTTGAGATTAAATAATTTGCCGCAACACTAATATTATTTATTACACAAAAACCCATAGCTTTACTTTTTTCAGCGTGATGGCCTGGTGGTCTTGTAACACAATGAGCAGCTCCAAATTCTTTATTTTCAACTCCATCAACTGCAGCGATTATTGAACTAACCG
>CACFTS010000037.1 GCA_902569285.1 uncultured Pelagibacteraceae bacterium
TATTCCAGATTTTAAATTTTTTTTATTTTTACTCTCATTTTCTTCTTTAAGTCTTTTCGTAGCTCTTTGTTCAGCTAACTTACGTCTTTCAAAATCACTTTTTATAGGGGATGATTTCGTTACAAGTCCTGATTTTTTTGAAGTTTCTCTATTAAATTTTGAACCAATTTTTGATTTGATCAAACCATGTTTAAATGATCCACTTTTACCAATAATTTTACTTGAATGTTTTTCAATTACTACAGAGTTTTTACCTTGAGTTTTTACTTTTTCAATATTTTTAATGGATTTCTTGACTGTGCCAGATATTGTTAATTTTGTTTTTTTTTCCATAGCTCATTACTCAATCTTTATAAACAATTTTTCTTGCAGACATAATTAACTCATCTGCTTCTTCTTTAGATAAAGCAAAATCTTCGAGATATCCTTGAATTTTTACTCTCTCACCCTTAATAACATCATATCCACCTGTTAGTTCATCAGAAGCTAAATCAGCAAAATCTTCTAATGTTAAAATCTTTTGATCACCTAATGTAACTAACATTCCTGGAGTTAACCCTTTTAAATTTATTAAAGAGTCTTCAAGACCCAATTCTTTAATTTTTTCAGAAATATCTTCTTGATCTTTTTTATGAAATTCTTTAGCTCTTTCAATAAGAGCTTTTGCAGTGTCTTCTTCAATACCTTCTATTTTTACTAAATTTTCTGCAGAACTATCTTTAATATCATCAATTGTTGAAAAGCCTTCTGCAACAAGTAACTGACCAAGCGTTTCATCTAATTCTAAATTCTTAACAAAGTTTTCAGTTTTTTCTTTAAATTCTAACTGTCTTCTTTCTGAGTCTTCTGCATCTGTCATTATATTAATTTCATAATTTATTAACTTAGTTGCAAGTCTTACATTTTGACCTCTTCTTCCTATTGCTTTACTTAAATTTTCTTCAGTAAGAATTACATCAAGTTTTTTTCTTTCTATATCAACATTTACTCTTTGAATTTCTGCTGGAGATAATGCATTAGAAACTAAAATTGCTGGATCTTCTGACCAATTGACAATATCAATTTTTTCACCTTGTAGTTCATTTACAACTGCTTGTACTCTAGAACCTCTCATTCCCACACAAGCTCCAACTGGGTCAAGTGAAGTATCAACACCCTTAACACAAATTTTAGCTCTGCTCCCTGGATCTCTTGATGATGATTTAATTTCAATCAATCCATCATAAATTTCTGGAACTTCTTGAACAAAAAGTTTTTCCATAAATTTAGGATGAGATCTAGATAAAAAAATTTGTTGTCCACGTGGTTCTCTTCTTACATCATTGCAATATGCTTTAATTCTATCTCCAGCTTTTATATTTTCTCTTGGTATTATTTCATTTTTTTGAATAATTGCTTCTGTTCTACCAAGATCAACTATTACATTTCCAAATTCTAATCTTTTTACTATACCACTTAAAATGGTGTCTTTCTTATCTATAAAATCATTAAATTGTCTTTCTCGTTCAGCTTCTCTTACATTAAAATTTATTACTTGTTTAGCAGTTTGAGCTGCTATTCTTCCAAAATCAAATGCTGGTAATGGTTGTAAAACTTCATCTCCTATTGATTTATCTTTATTCGTCTCATTAAGAATAATTGCGTCTTCTAATTTAATTTCTGTATTTGAATTTTCTGGATTTTCAGAAACAATCAGTTTTCTAAAGAGTTTAATATCTCCACTATCTCTATTAATAATTACTTGAATTTCATTATCTTGACCAAATTTAGATTTTGCAGCCTTTGCAATCCCAGTTTCCATTGAACTTATTATCAATTCTTTATCTATAGATTTTTCTAAAGCTACCGCTTCCGCAATTCTTAATAGTTCTAGTTTATCTGCTCTTTTATTTAACATATTTTAGTTTGCTCCAAAAAAAAATGGGCCAAGGCCCATTTTGAAATTTCAACAATGTAAATGAAATATAAGTATTTTTTTTATATTTTCAACTTTTATCGATTATTTAAAAACACCAGATTTATCTGTTTTTTCCCATGAAAATGAGCCATCAGATTCTGTTTCTCTTCCAAAATGACCGTAAGCTGCTGTTTTTTGATATATTGCTTTGTTTAAACCTAGCATTTCTCTAATTCCTCTAGGACTTAAATCAAAATTTTCATTTATCAATTTCTCAACATGTATATTTTTTTCATCATTATTATCAAATAAATCTACATATATTGATAAAGGTTTTGAAACTCCAATCGCGTAGGCAAGTTGAATTAAACACTTATCAGTAATTCCTGAAGCTACAACATTTTTTGCAAGGTATCTTGAAGCATATGCTGCTGATCTATCTACCTTTGTTGGATCTTTTCCTGAAAATGCCCCACCACCATGAGGTGCTGCACCTCCATATGTGTCAACAATAATTTTTCTACCAGTTAAACCACTGTCTCCATCTGGACCACCAATTACAAAGTTTCCTGTAGGATTTATATAAATCTCATTTTCATCAAGATTTCCTAATAAATTTTTTGGAATAGATTTCTCAATGTATGGCATACAAAGTTCTTTTACTTTTGCTAAATTAACATCTTTGGAATGTTGCGTAGAAATCACTACTGATTTTACCGCTGATGGTTTGCCATCTTTATATTCAATAGTAATTTGACTTTTTGAATCTGGTTCTATTCCATTAAGATTTCCAGATTTTCTATCTTCAGCCATCAATCTAAGAATTTTATGAGAGTAATGAATTGGAGCAGGCATCAAAACATCTGTTTCATTACAAGCATATCCGAACATAATTCCTTGATCACCGGCACCTTCATCTTTGTTACCTGATGAATCTACTCCCATTGCAATGTCAGCTGACTGTGAATGTAAATGACTTTCAATTTTAGTTGCATCTCTCCAAGTAAAACCATCTTGGTCATAGCCAATATCTTTAATACAATCTCTAACTTTAGAAATTAATTCGTCTTTATTAATATCAGGTCCTCTTGTTTCTCCAGCCAATACAACTTTGTTTGTAGTTGTTAAAGTTTCACAAGCTACTCTAGCTTGTGGCTCCATACCTAAGTATGTATCAACAACCATGTCTGAAATTCTGTCACAAACTTTATCTGGATGTCCTTCTGAAACTGACTCACTAGTAAATAAAAAATTCTTTTTCATTTATTCTCCCTTTTTTTTAAAAAAAAAAACAAACTAATATAAAATATTAAAAAATAAAAGAAGATCTTGTTGCCTGAAGAACTAAAAGGAGTCTTTTTTGATTTAACAAAACTTTTTACTTCAATTAATCCCCTCTCAGTTGATTTAATCTGATTTATTATTTCTCCTTTTTGATTTATAAATGCTGAAATCCCATTATTTCCTGATCGAATTAAATTCTTTCCTTCTTCAATAGATCTAAATATTGAATGTGAAAAATGTTGATATGGTCCAACAGATTCTCCAAACCAACCATCTTCAGATATATTTAATATTAAATCAAAATCTTTATTATTTTTATTAATTTTTCCTGAATAAATTATTTCATAACAAATTAATGGAAGAAAATTTATACTATTTAAATTTATTAAGTTTCTTTTATTATCACTTGAAAAAGAACTATAACCTTGAGTAATTTTTTTTATACCAAATTTACTTAAAAAAT
>CACFTS010000038.1 GCA_902569285.1 uncultured Pelagibacteraceae bacterium
TTGGGGGGAGAAAAAATAACAAATAAAAAATGGAATTATTAAAAAAATATCCAAAATCATTTCAATGGTTATTTTTGTTAGTTGTATTTTTTGCCTTATGCTTTGCAATTGATGTTCCTGAAACTTACAAATTTATAAGAGGTCAAGCTGAATTTATTAAAGACCCAAATCAAAGTACTTACACACTATTTGGCGCAGAAGTAAGGTATTTTGCATTTGATAACTTCTGGAGGCTACCTCCCTTGCTTGGATGGTTACCTATTTGGGTGAATGACTCTTTGTTTTTCTTATTGAATGAATGGATGCCAATGGAGTTTTGGAATGAGGATACTCAAGAATACAAAACTCGACCTTTAGTACTACAGATAACAAGAAATATAACAGCATCTATGACATTTCTAATTGAATTGATTAGAGAAATTTTATTAGGTGGTGTTGAAACAGTTGTCGCATTTACCAGTTGGGACTGGATAGATAAAAATCCATGGGCAGAACTACCAGGTTTACCTTGGACAATCGTTGCAGCGGGTGCAGCAATATTAGGTTACAAACTGAGTGGTAAGGGTCTAGCTATATTTGCAGGTTTAATCATGATTTATATTTCTGTGTTTGGTCAATGGAAACCTTCGATGCAAACACTTTCTTTTATACTGGTAGCAGCACCACTTTCTTTTATTTTCGGTTTGAGTTTAGGCATTATGGCTTACAAAAGCAAAAGTGTTGAGAAAGCTTTATATCCAATACTTCTAGTTATGCAAACGATGCCCCAATACGCAGTTCTAGTTCCTGCAATGGTTCTGTTTGGCATTGGTGATCATGCTGCAGTTATTATAACAATGGTTGTTGCTATACCACCAATGATCTTATTAACTTTGATAGGTCTTAGAGGAGTTCCTCCTGAAGTTATTGAAGCCGGCAAAATGAGCGGATGTAATAATTTTCAACTTATGACCAAAGTGTTAATTCCAACTGCAAGAAGAGACATTTTAATTGGAGTAAATCAGGTCATTATGGTTTGTTTTTCTATGGCTGTTATTGCAGCTTTTATAGGCGCTAAAGGATTAGGGTGGAATTTATTGTTAGCCTTAAATCAACTAAATATTGGATTAGCATTAGAAGCCGGCTTATGTATTAGTTTGATTGCAATACTGTTAGATAAAATGTCTTTGGCTTGGGCAAACAAGCAAGAAGATTATTTTGGTAACTTGACATTTTTTCAGCGTTATAAAAATACATTGTTTTTTGCTGGAGCAGTATTAATAGGAGTGATATTAGCCTACGCTGGAACTTTCTTCTTTAAAGAAGGTTTTAATTACTTATATGAAATTCCACATAATAAAGGAATATCAACTGCAGATTTCTGGAATAAAGGTGTTGATTGGATTTGGGACACTTTCTTTCAAACTTTAAAAATATTTAACACTTGGTTAATTACAGAAGTTCTTCAACCAATGAGAGCCTTGTATTTAAGAATGCCAGCAGTTGCTACTTTAGTATTAGTGGTTGGAGCAGGTTATATAATTGGTGGAATTCGTTCAGCTTTTACAGTGGGTGGATTAGCATTATTTATAGCTCTAAGTCCATGGTGGGATAGAGCTTTAGTCACAACATACATGGCAACTTTTGGAGTTATTGCTTCTTGCACAATTGGATTAATTGTTGGAACTTTATGTCAACAAAACAAATATACCACAAATTTCATGTTGGCAGTTTGTGATATTTTTCAAACATTTCCTTCTTTTGTATATTTAATTCCAGTAATGATGCTTTTTGGAGTTACAGATACATCGGTATTAATTGCCGTAATTGTTTACGCAACTATACCTGCAACAAGGTACACTATTGAAGGATTAAGAAGTGTTCCAGTTGCTTTACATGACGCGGCGACAATGTCAGGTGTAACGAAATTACAAAGATTAATAAATATAGAATTTCCAGTAGCGTTTCCTCACATAATGCTTGGTGTAAATCAAACAATTGTATTTGCTTTGTTTATGGTAATTATAGGAGCATTTATTGGAACAGAAGATTTAGGACAATATATTTTAAAAGCTTTATCTGATAAAAAAGGTGGGGGTAAAGGATTAATACTTGGTATTTGTGTCGCTTTCATAGCACTGATATTTGATAATTTAATTCGAACCTGGGTAGAAAAAAGAAAAAAACATCTTGGTATAGATTAATAAAGATACTCAACTTCTGAAAAACGATCTGTTGGAAAAATCCAATAAAACTTTAAGGTTTCTTTTCCATTATTTTTTAAAGCATGTTTTGCATTTTCAGCTATATAAACAACATCGCCTTTTTTAATTTCTTCAAGTTTACCAGATTTGTTTAATATTCCCGTACCATCTGTAACCACATATATTTCTGCAGGTGAATGATAATGAAGGATCAAGTCACCACCTGGAGCGATTTCAGCAAGACCGAGCGAAAGTCCAGAACTTTCCGTAAAGTCTGAGTCAATTAAAAATTTCCATCTCACACCTGGATATTTATCTGTTGTTGACCACTCTTGGTCGGAAACAGATTTAAGGTTTTTTACAAATATCATGTAAATTATAATTCATGATTTATTTTTTTGGTTGATCCAAAAAAGCTTTTAACGAGTCATCCATTGCAGTTTCCCATGGAGTGTGGTGTACTGGGCCAACAGAGCCTGTTACTGGTGAAGAGAAAGATTTATTTCTATAAGTCATAATGTCTTCAACTTTATGGTGCTCCCATTCTTTAAAATGTTTTCTAATTAATTCAAAATCAATTTTTGGGTAATCAGATAATGAATGAAGTTCTTTTGTATACTCAGTTTGGAAATCAATCATTTGATCAGGATTTTCTAATTTATCCTGTAAAGCTATCCATTTATTAATATCCTTTTCTATTTCTGAATTATTTGGGATTTTTATTTTTTTCATAATAACATCCCTTGCGAACCAAGCTTGGCAATCAAACATATTGAAGGTATGAAATTGATCTTGCATGCCTAAATACAATAGTTTGTGATTGTTTTTCCATACTATACCTTTGTATAACATTGGTGGGTATAATCTGTTTGTTGTTTTTAGTTTTAAATCTTCAGATAAAAAAGGAAAATGATGCAGGTATCCCGTACAAAGTATTACTGCATCTGTTTCCTGTTCATGACTATCTTTGAAAATTGCTTTGCTACCTTCAAGTCTATCTAGATGAAAAACTTCTTTCATACCTTTGGGCCATTTAAAACCCATTGGATTATGTCTGTAACCTATAGTTACACTTTTTGCTCCATATTTATGACATTGAAGTGCAATATCTTCAGCAGAGTAACTACTTCCTAAAACAACAACATTTTTACCTCTAAATTCTTCAGCATCTCTAAAATCATGAGAATGTAATATTCTTCCAGGAAATGAACTCATACCAGGATATTCTGGAATGAATGGAACTGAAAAATGTCCAGTTGATACAACTAAGTAATCAAATATATCTTTTGAA
>CACFTS010000039.1 GCA_902569285.1 uncultured Pelagibacteraceae bacterium
GTTTATCACCGGTTCATTAAAGTTTTTTATAATGATCGGAATAGTTAGTAGGTTATTTTTATTACAAGTTAAGGAAAATAAAAAATATTTAACTCTTTCAGACAAAAATAGAATTAGAGAATGGAAGTTAGCACCTGTCAGAGGTGAGTTCCATGACTATTTTGGTAATATTATAGCTGGTAATTTTGAATCATATCAACTTCATGTTATTCCTGAACAAGTAGAGGATTTCAGATATTTAATTTATAGACTAAAAGATTTATTGGAGTTGTCTGATAATGAATTTAAGAAAATAATAAAAAAGAAAAAGGAAATAAAGCCTTGGGAAACATTAATTGTATCAGATAATTTAAGTTGGACAAAATTTTCAAAAATAAACAATCATTTATACGATTTAAACGGAGTAAAACCTGTTATATCTATTTCTAGAAGTTATCCTTTTGGAGAAAACTTTACACATGTGCTTGGATATGTAAATCAAGCTAATAAAAATGATATTGAAAGCAACGAATCAATAAAGAAAAATTTTGTTCCAGGTCTTAAAATTGGAAAAGTAGGTTTGGAAAAATCATTTGAAAATAAATTAATTGGCACAAATGATATTGAGAGATATGAAGTAAATGCTTATGGTAGACGAATTAGTCAGTTAGAATTTCAAAAAGGAAAAAAGGGACAAAATCTTAGATTAACAATAGATACTGAAGTTCAGCAACTAGCTAACGAATTATTGAAAGAACAGGCAGGCTCAATATGTGTTATGGATATTTATACTGGTTCAATAATTGCAATGCAATCATCGCCTTCATTTGATCCGAACTTATTTGTTTTTGGTATAAGCCAAGAGGATTGGCAGATTATCCGTAACAATCCCATGAAACCATTAGTTAACAAAACTTTGCAAGGAAACTATTCTCCAGGATCAACAATAAAGCCAATAGTGGCTTTGTCAGCTTTAGAAAATGGAATTATCAATCCAAATTTTACAGTTAAATGTACTGGTAAAACGGAAATGTATGGAGAAACCTATCATTGCTGGAAAAAGAAGGGACATGGATTTGTTAGTCTTAGAAATGGAATAAAACAATCTTGTGATACATATTTTTATGAAGTAGCCAGAAAACTAGGGGTAGATAAGTTAAGTGAAACTGCAAAAAAATTTGGTTTAGGAGAGAAAGTTTTTGGAAATTTATTTGATATTGAAAAACAGGGTCTAATTCCTAATACTCAATGGAAAAAAAATGCTTTAGGAAAAGGCTGGTTGTTAGGTGAAACCATGATTACTGGAATTGGTCAAGGTTATATTCAAACGACACCAATTCAACTATGTTTGATGACAGCACAAATAGCTAATGGAGGTTATAAAATTTATCCTAAAATTATTGCAAACGAAGAAAACAACCATCAACCTAGTGACAAATATATTCCATTATATAAAAATTCTAAAAATATAAAAATTATTCAAGATGCAATGTTTGGTTCGACTAATGAAGTTATGGGAACTTCTTATCGATCTAGAATAGATGATCCAAAATATCAATTTGCTGGCAAAACTGGAACAGCTCAGGTTAAAAAAATTACAGAGGCAGAACGAGAATTAGATTTAAAAACTTTTGAGATACCATATGAAAATAGAGATCATGCTTTGTATATAGCTTTTGGACCTTATAAAAATCCAAGATATGCTTTAAGTATATTAGTTGAGCATGGAGGAAATGGAAGTGCAACAGCAGCTCCTATGGCAACAAAATTATTTAAATTAATAATTGATCGACATTTATTAAGACAGTCATTCAATAACAAAAAATATTTAGAGATTTAAATGTATCAACATACAAGACTAACAAGTAATCAATTTAATTTTTTCCAAAAATTTAGAAATTTTGATTATATCTTATTAGTTTGTATTTTATTATTAGGTTTTATCAGTCTTGTCACTATGTATTCAACAGAAGGTGGTAAGGTTTTATTTCATACCAAGAGTCATTTCATTAAATTGATTGTTTTTACAGTTATGATGCTAATATTTTCATTTATTAATATAAAATTTTGGTTTTCAATTGGATACTTTTCCTATTTTGTAGTTATTAGTCTATTATTTTGGACTTATTTTTTTGGAATAACATCCTCAGGTTCTAAAAGATGGATAGATTTATATTTTATTAATTTACAACCATCTGAATTAATGAAAATTTTTATAATTTTGTGTCTTGCTAAATATTTTCATAGAATGAAATTAGAGAATGTGAATTCTATTTATACAATTTTGACATCCTTAATAATAATTATATTACCCATGGGTTTAGTAATTGTTCAACCTGATTTAGGAACCGCAGTTCTTATAGCAATTAGTGGGATTGCAGTTTTATGGTTTGCAGGCATAAATTATAAATATTTTATTTATACAATATTAGGATTTTTAATTTTATTACCTTTTATTATAGCTTTTTTAAAACCATATCAAAAATTAAGAGTTTTAACTTTTTTAAATCCAGATAGAGACCCTTTAGGTGCCGGATATCAAATTATTCAATCTAAAATTGCTGTTGGCTCGGGTGGGATTTTTGGAAAAGGTTTTTTAAAAGGAACTCAAAGCTATTTAGAGTTTTTACCAGAAAAACATACAGATTTTATTTTTACACTTTTTTCTGAAGAGTTTGGTTTTGTGGGCTCAGCTTTACTTTTAATAATTTATGCAATTATTATTTATCGGATAGTTGCTATTGGCGCATCATCAAGAAGTTATTTTGCAAAGATATTTTGCTATAGTTTTGGGGCTGCAATTTTTGTTTATATAACAATTAATATGAGCATGGTTCTTGGTTTGCTCCCAATAGTTGGATCACCATTGCCAATAATGTCATATGGGGGTTCATCAATGTTAGCAACAATGATGGGTTTTGGTGTAGTGATGAGTGCTAGAGTTCACAGTCAACAATTAATTGCTTAAGTATAATTTGTCGCTTAAATTATTTTAAAATTTGGTTGTATATACATTACCATGAATAATAATATTAAAATCGGAATAGTTGGAGCTGGCATTCAGGGAATTTCAAATGCTTTATTTCTTCAAAAAAAAGGTTTTGAAGTAACAATTTTTGATAGAGATGAACTGGGAAGCACAACAGCTTCTTATGGGAATGCTGGTCATTTTTCTCCCTATGCTTCATTATCATTAAATAGGACAGATGTTTTAGCAGATGTACCCGCGATGCTATTAAGTTCAACTGGACCTTTGGCTCTTAAATGGAATTATGTTCCAAGAATGATACCATGGTTTATCAAATTTATTTTAAATACTTCAAAAAGTAAAATGATGCATACGGCAAAAAACATGCATCAGATTTTGGATTTGGCTTTACCAGCATATGATGAACTTTTCGATGAAATTGAACTAAATGGTTT
>CACFTS010000040.1 GCA_902569285.1 uncultured Pelagibacteraceae bacterium
GTTTATAATGCGGAAATTTAATAAAAAAAAACTACCTAGTAGACATACTTCTTTAGGCTCTGATAGGGCTCCACATAGATCTTTTTACTATGCAATGGGGGAAACTGAAAAAGATGTTTCAAAACCTTTTGTGGGTGTTGTATCAACATGGAATGAAGCTGCTCCATGTAATATAGCGTTAATGAGACAAGCCCAATCAGTTAAGAAAGGTGTTAGAGCTTCAGGAGGTACTCCAAGAGAATTTTGTACTATTACAGTCACAGATGGTATTGCAATGGGTCATGAAGGAATGAAATCTTCACTAATTTCTAGAGAAGTTATAGCAGACTCTGCAGAGTTAACAGTTCGAGGACATTGTTATGATGCATTAGTAGGTATTGCAGGTTGTGATAAATCATTACCAGGTTTAATGATGTCGATGGTTCGATTAAATGTTCCAAGTGTATTTATTTATGGTGGTTCAATACTTCCAGGAAAATACAAGGGTAAAGATGTTACTGTTGTAGATGTATTTGAAGCTGTAGGAAAACATTCTTCAGGACAAATGTCAGCGAAAGAATTAAGAAAATTAGAATTAGTTGCATGTCCAACTGCAGGTGCGTGTGGTGGTCAATTTACTGCAAATACGATGGCCTGTGTTTCAGAAGCAATTGGTTTAGCTTTACCATATTCAGCTGGTACTCCAGCTCCATATGAAAAAAGAGATAAATACGCTAAAGCAAGTGGTAGAATGGTAATGGAATTATTAGCTAAAGGAATTAAACCAAGAGATATTGTAACAAAAAAAGCATTAGAAAATGCTGCAACTATTGTTGCTGCAACAGGTGGTTCAACAAATGCTGCTTTACATTTACCAGCAATTGCCAATGAAGCAGGAATTAAATTTGATTTAATGGATGTTGCAAAAATATTTAAAAGAACTCCTTATCTTGCAGATTTAAAACCAGGTGGAAAATATGTTGCAAAAGATATGTGGTTAGCTGGTGGGGTGCCAATGTTATTAAAAACTCTTTATGATGGTGGTTATATTCACGGTAACTGTATGACAGTTACTGGTAAAACAATGAAAGAAAATTTAAAAGGAATAAAATTTAATCCAAAACAAAAAGTTTTAAGAGCTTATAATAAACCATTATCGCCAGATGGTGGAGTTGTAGGATTAAAAGGAAATCTAGCCCCCGAGGGTGCAATTGTAAAAATTGCTGGACTTAAAAAATTACAATTCACTGGAAGAGCAAGATGTTTTGACAATGAAGAAAGTGCAATGAAAGCTGTTCAAAGTAGAAAATATAAAGATGGTGATGTAATCATTATTAGATATGAAGGACCAGTAGGTGGACCTGGCATGAGAGAAATGCTTTCAACAACTGGCGCTATTTATGGACAAGGTAAAGGAGAGAAGGTTGCTTTAATAACAGATGGAAGGTTCTCTGGAGCTACTAGAGGCTTTTGTGTAGGTCACGTTGGACCTGAGGCAGCTTTAGGAGGTCCTATCGCTCTTTTACGTAATGGAGATATGATTGATATTGATGCGAAAAAAGGAACTATTAATGTTCGATTAACTAGGGCTCAATTAGCTTTAAGAAGAAGAAAATGGAAGGCTAGAAAATCTGATTTTGGATCAGGTACACTTTGGAAATATGCGCAAACTGTTGGACCTGCTTATTTAGGAGCGCCAACTCATCCAGGTAAGAAAAAAGAAGTTAAGGATTACTCAAAAATTTAATGAAAATACGCCCAGTTATTTTATGTGGTGGAGCAGGAACTCGACTTTGGCCCAAAACTAAAAAACACCAAGCTAAACAGTTTATAGATTTTGGTAATTGGACTTTATTAGGTAAAACACTAGAGAGAGTTAAAGGATCAATATTTGATGCACCGATTATAAGTACTAATGCAAAATATCTAAAACAAGTAAAACAACATTTAAAAAAACATAAAATTAGAAAATTTAAAATAGTTTTAGAGCCATCTAAAAGAAATACAGCACCAGCTATATTAAGTACGGCATTAATAAAGGATATTCCAAACGAACAACCCTTAATGTTCTTGGCCGCTGATCATTTGATAGAGAGGGTAGGGTTATTTAATAAAGCTATCAAAAAAAATCAAAAGAAACTAACTCATAATAATATCTTTATATTTGGGATTAAACCCACAATGCCTTCTAGTGAATTTGGATATTTTTTAACCAAAAACAACAAAGTATCTAGATTTGTAGAAAAACCTAAAGAGGCTAAAGCTAAACAAATAATTAGTAAAAAAGGTTATTGGAATTCTGGAATGTTTTATTTGAGAAAAGATTCAATAATTAATAATTTCAAGAAATATCAGCCAAATATTTATCGAAACTGTAATAAAGCTATAACAAAAGCAATATATAAAAGTAATGTGTATTATTTAAACAAACAATCATTTGTTAAAGCAACCGCAAAATCATTTGATTATGCAATTCTGGAAAAAACTAAAGATATAAACGCTATTAAATTAGATATTCCTTGGTCTGATTTAGGCTCTTGGAAAGAAATCTGCAAAATGTATGGAAGAAATAAACGCCATTATTTTAAAAAGAAGAATGTATTTCATAGACCTTGGGGTAGCTATGTAAATCTATTTAATGGTAAAGAATTCTTAATTAAAGAATTATTTGTAAAACCTAAAGGTGTATTAAGCCTTCAAAAACATCATCATAGAGCTGAACACTGGGTAGTTACTCATGGTAAACCTAAAATTACACTAAACAGAAAATATTTTACAATGAAACCTGATGAAACTATTTTTATTCCTTTAGGAGCAATCCATAGAATAGAAAATCCCTATAAAAAACCAGTCAAAATTATTGAAGCTCAAGTAGGATCTATTCTAAAGGAAACTGATATAGTGAGATATAAAGATATATATGGAAGAGTGTAATAATAGAATTTATGATTAAAAAAAAAAGTTTTGGTTTATTAATTCGTGAGTCTAGAATTAAAAACGGCTTTGGCCAAAGAGAATTAGCTATAAAGATCGGTGTTGCCCCGTCTTATTTAAACGATATAGAGAAAGAAAAACGATCAGCTCCCAAACAAATTGTAATTAAAAAAATTTCTAAGTTATTAAAGATTAATATTAATACTCTTAATGATTTAGCAGGAATATCTAAAGGAAATGTTGCTCCAGATATTAGAGAGTATATAGACAGCAACCCAAGAGTAGCATCATTAATTAGAACAATAAAAGAAAACAATCTTGATGAGGAACAAATTGAAAAGATAGAAAATTCATTGAATAAAAATAATAATAAGGCATTGATTATTGCAGCAGGTTTAGGAAGTCGACTTAAAAAACATACAGAAAATCTTCCAAAGTGCATGTTAGATTTTGGTGGAAAAACTCTTCTTCAACGTCAAT
>CACFTS010000041.1 GCA_902569285.1 uncultured Pelagibacteraceae bacterium
AAAACAAAAAATTGATTGAAATAAGAGATATTTTACAAAAAAAAATTGATGATTGGCATATTAAAAATAAAGGAAATGAAATCAAAATTGAAGAATATAAAAAATTTTTAAAAAAGATTGGTTATTTAAAAGATGAGGGACCAAATTTCAAAATTGAAACTACTAATGTAGATGAAGAGATAACTAAAATTGCTGGACCACAGTTAGTAGTGCCAATAATGAATGCTAGATATACTCTTAATGCAGCAAATGCAAGATGGGTAAGTTTATATGATAGTTTGTATGGAACAAATATAATTGAGTCTGAAGAGGGTGGAAGTGAAAGATATGATCCAAATCGAGGACAAGAAGTAATAAAATATGTAAGAGAATTTTTTGACAAACATATACCAATTAAAGGGACGAGCTGGAAGAATATAACTAGTCTAAAAATAATTAATAAAGAACTAATTATCCTTAAAGATGATTATGAATATAAATTAAAAGATAAAAATAAATTTATAGGACACAGAGGTAATGCTAACAAACCTGATGCAATTATAATTAAAAATAATAATCTTCATTTTGAAATAATAATTAATCCAAAAGCATTTAGTGCTGCACATGATATAGCTGGAATTAGTGATATTATTGCAGAATCTGCTCTTTCAACTATTTGTGATAACGAAGATAGTGTTGCCGCTGTTGATGCTGAAGATAAAGTTATTTGTTATAGAAATTGGTTGGGACTTATGAAAGGTGATTTAAAAATTCAATTTGAAAAAAATGGAAAAAATTTAGAAAGAAAACTTAACCCAGACAGAAGCTATATTTCGAAGGAAGGCAAAGGTTTAAAATTACATGGAAGAAGTTTACTTTTAATAAGAAATGTTGGTCACCTCATGACTAACTCTTCTATTATTTTAAAAGATGGATGTGAAGTACCTGAAGGAATTATGGATGCATTTCTAACAACAGCTGCTGCACTACATGATTTAAAGAAGAAGAAAAATTCTAGAAAAGGTTCAATTTACATAGTGAAACCAAAAATGCATGGCCCTGAAGAAGCTGCATTTACAGATTTAATTTTTTCTAAAGTTGAAGAATTATTTGGATTGAAAAAATATACTTGTAAAATTGGAATCATGGATGAAGAAAGAAGAACATCGGCTAATCTTAAAGAATGTATTCGATCTTTAAAAAATAGAGTTTTTTTTATTAATACCGGTTTTTTAGATAGAACTGGAGATGAAATGCACACATCAATGGAAGCAGGACCAATGATTAAAAAAGGAGATATGAAATCATCAAAATGGATCACTGCATATGAGAAAAATAATGTTGATATTGGTCTAAAATGTGGTTTTTCTGGTAAAGCACAAATTGGAAAAGGTATGTGGGCTATGCCAGATAAAATGAAAGAGATGATGGAAGATAAAATTAATCATTTAAAAGCTGGAGCAAACTGTGCATGGGTACCTTCTCCTACAGCTGCCTCGTTACATGCCCTCCACTATCATCAAATAAATATATTTAATGAACAAAAAAAAATTATAGGTCGTGAACAAGCTAAATTAAATGACCTTTTAAGTATTCCTATAGCTGATAGACCTAATTGGTCTGTAGATGAAATTAATTCAGAAATATCAAATTCTGCACAAACTTTATTAGGATATGTTGTGCGATGGATTGATCAAGGGGTAGGTTGTTCAAAAGTTCCCGACATAAATAATATTGGACTTATGGAAGATAGAGCAACCTTAAGAATCTCTTCTCAACATATTGCAAACTGGATACATCATAGAATAACAACAAAAATTCAAGTTATGGAAATTATGAAAGAGATGGCAAAAATTGTCGATAAACAAAATGAGGGAGATAAAAAATATGTTAAAATGAGTGATAATTTTGAAAAATCTTTAGCATTTAAAACTGCCTGTGATTTAATTTTCAAAGGAAAAGAACAGCCTTCTGGTTACACAGAGCCTCTTTTACATTTAAATAGAATTAATAAAAAATCTAACCAGAATTAAGTTTAGACCTATTTTTAAAAGCTGAAAATAAAGTTCCATCGTCTAAACTTTCAATTTCACCACCAACCGGTAATCCTTGTGCTAGCTTTGTAACTTTTGCTTTAGTATTCTTAAGACTATCTTGTATGTAATATGCTGTAGTTTGTCCTTCAACTGTATTACTACAAGCAAGTATCACTTCTTCTATATTGTCTCTACCCACTCTTTCTACTAAAGAATTTATTAAAAGATCTTCTTTTCTTTGTCCCACAGATGAAATAGTTCCACCTAAAATATGAAAATAACCTTGAAAAATATTTGAATTTTCAATTGACCATTGGTCAGCTATATCTTCAACAACACAAATTTTATTAAATTTCCCTTTAGTATTTTCACAATTTGTACAATCTTTTAAATTTGATTTTAATGAGCCACAAGAATTACATCTTGTGACATTTTTATAAACTTGAGCCAATATATTAGCCATTGGCTTAATAAGTTCATCTTTATTGTTTATTAATTTAAGGACAATTCTTTTAGCTGATTTTGGACCTAAACCAGGAAATTTAGAAATTAACTTAATTAATTCATCAATCTCATTTATATTTTCCATTATTTTTTAAAGCGGCCACTTAAAATTTGGTATTCCAAATCCACCAGTTACTTTGGAGATTTCTTCAGATGTCTTAGACTTTAATTGTGATTTAGCATTTGCAAAAGCTGCCTTGATTAAATCTTCAACTATAATCTTATCTTCTTTTAAAATTTCTGGAGAAATATCCAAATTAACAATTTCACCTTCTCCATTAAGAATAATTTTAACTGAATTGGCACCAGATACACCCTCCGCTCTAATTTTCTTTATACTTTCTTGGCTTTCTTTCATTTTAACTTCAAGTTCTTTTGCTTTATCCATTATTTTTGTAAAATCAGTCATTTAATCCTTTTTTTTAGATGAAGTAACATCAATTAAATTAGCGTCAGGAA
>CACFTS010000042.1 GCA_902569285.1 uncultured Pelagibacteraceae bacterium
AACTTAATTATGAAAATTTTAGGAATAGGAAATGCAATTGTAGATGTTATCTGCAAAGTTGATGATAATTTTATTGTTAAAAACGGTTTAACAAAAAGTACAATGAAATTAATTTTTGATGAAAATGAGTTTAAAAAATTATTAACCAACCTTAAAATAGAAAAAACTGTTTCTGGTGGATCAGTAGCAAATTCGATAGTAGGTATATCTCAACTAGGCAATAAGGTAGGATTTATAGGTAAGATATCCGATGATGATCTTGGAAGTAAGTATGAAGAAGGATTAAAAAAAGAAAATGTGGAATATTTTTACTCTAAAAAAAAAGAAGAATTGCCAACGGGAACATGTTTAATTTTAGTTACACCAGACTCTGAAAGAACAATGTGTACATTCTTGGGTACTGCAGGAAAAATTAATGAAAATGATGTTAGTTCTGATGCAATTAAGAAAAGTGAAATAATATTTCTTGAAGGTTATCTTTGGGATAAAGGTGAACCTAAAAAAGCTTTTGATAAAGCAATTAACAGCGCAAATAAAGTTGCAATGTCCTTATCAGATCAGTTTTGTGTTGATAGACATAAACCTCATTTTTTAGATTTAGTAAAAAATAAATTAGATATTACATTTGCTAATGAACAAGAAATTACATCATTGATTGATGCTAAAAACTTTGAAGAGGTGATAGACTTTTCTAAACAACTCGGTAAATTAATAGTACTTACTAGAGGAGAAAATGGAGCCATTGCAATAAACGGTAATGATGTTGTTGAGTGTGGTATTCAAAAAAATCTTAAAATTGTTGACTTAACTGGTGCTGGAGATCTTTTTGCTGCTGGCTTTTTGCACGGTTATATAAATAATTTATCAATTAAAGAAAATTTAGAAAAAGGAACAGAAATGTCATCTAAAGTAATTCAACAAATTGGAGCAAGGTTAAATTAATTTTTATGAATGAAGTAGAATGGACTCGTGGAGTTAGTGAGTTATTAAATAAAGAGTTTAAAAATTATTCAATAAAAGCAGGCAAAAAACTTACCTACGCAAACGAAATCACAAAATTTGATTACTAAATAATAGAATAGTTAATTATTTCTTTTTTCTTTTAAAACTTCCTTTACCTTTTTTTGGTTTAATAATTCTAGGTTTATATTTTTTTGTAAAAAGTTCTTGAGCAAACTTATTTTTTTTTATTAATTTCGTAACCATTTTTATTGCTAATTATAAAATTTTTATCATTAAAAACTTTTGAAATCTTTTTTCTTAATCTATAAATATGAGTTTCAACTGTATGAGTTTCCAATTCAGATTGATAACCCCAAACTTTAGATTGTAATTCTTGGATTTTGACTGCTTTACCAGATTTAGATAGATAAATTATAGAATTAATTTCTTTCTCTGTCAGTTTAAGTTTAAGACTTTTATAAAACATTTCTCTTGAATTTAAATTAAATTTATAAACCCCAATAATAATTTCTGATTGTTTATTAAAATTTCTTTTTAAAAATTCTATATTTATTTTTTCTAATAGTTTTAAAATTGATATAGGAAATTTATCAAAAATAATTTGGTTATCTAATCCAGAAATTTTATTTTGTGTAAAAATTAAACAGTCTAATTGAGAGTTTAACTCTGAAATATCATTTTTAGAGGCTTTTTTAAGATTAAGATTTATATCTTTTTTAATTTCAAACAATACCTTATACAATTCATCAAACTCATAAATAATTAAATTTTGATTATTCATATATAAATAGAATATGACAATTTACTTAAAAAATAAATATACACTTAAAGTTGATGATTTTAACTTTAAATGTTGTATTGGCAAACATGGAGTAAGTAAAAATAAAGTAGAAGGTGATAAAAAAACACCCAGTGGGTATTATAGCATTGAACATTTGTATTTCAGAAAAGACAGAGTAAAAAAACCATTTACTAAACTAAGATGTATAAAAATTAAAAAAAATATGGGATGGAGTGATGATCTAAATAATTTAAAAATTTATAATAAACTAATTACAATTAAAAAAAATTTAAAATATGAGAAACTTTATAGAAATGATCATAAATATGATCTTCTCATTCCAATTAAATATAACTTTACTAAACCTATAAGATCAAAAGGAAGTTGTATCTTTATTCACTTAACAAAAAATTACAAACCAACCGCTGGATGTATCGCTTTAAAAAAAAAAGATTTTATAATTATGTTAAAAATAATAAACCAGAGAACTAAAATTAAAATTTTTTAAACTCGTTTTCCAAAAATACTTGATCCAATTCTTAAATAAGTAGCTGAATTTTTGATAGCATCAATATAATCAGCAGACATACCCATACTTAATTCATTTAAACCTAAATTTTTATTTAAGATGTTCATTTCTTTAAAATAATCTATTGAAGATCCATCTAGTGGTGGAATACACATTAAACCAATAACATCTAAGTTTAAATTTTTACAGTAGGAATATAAACTTGGGAGCAATAACTTATTTACACCAGATTTTTGTTTTTCATTTCGGATATTAACTTGAATAAATATTTTAACTTTCTTATTTTGTTTTTTTTGTTCTTCAAAAATTTTTTTAGCAAGTCTTTCACTATCTACAGAATGAATATAATTAAATAATTTAACAGCAAATTTAACTTTGTTAGTTTGAAGTCCACCTATTAAATGTAAATTAATATTTTGATTATCTAATTTCAAACTACTCCATTTATCTATTGCCTCTTGGACTTTATTTTCTCCAAAATCTGTATGTCCGTATTCAATTAAAGGTGTTATACTATCAATACTAAATGTCTTTGATACTGCAATAATTTTTGGTACTTTA
>CACFTS010000043.1 GCA_902569285.1 uncultured Pelagibacteraceae bacterium
GAACTAGTTTCCAGTTAAGCTTCTTTTTTGATTTTGTACTATCAATAGAAAGATTACTTGACTCATAAAAAGGACTTTTTAAAATTTGAATTTTAGATTTTGAATTAAGAATTTTTTTTCCCAACTTAGCCAACTCTAACACAGTTAGATTCTGTTTTAAATTTGGGCCAAAATTCCATGCACCCACAAAATTTTTTTTATTAAAAAGTTTTTCTGCAAGTTTTAAATATCCAAAAAGTGGTTCCAACACATGCTGCCAAGGTCTTGTTGCTTTTGGACTTCTAAGTACAAGTTTTTTATTAAAAATAAAAGCTTCTACACAATCTTTTACGATTCTATCTTTTGTCCAATCTCCCCCACCAATACAATTACCTGATCTTGCAATACCTATATTGCACTTCGAACCTTTATAAAAAGATTTTATATAACTTTCAGCCAAAATATCACAAGCTGCTTTACTTGAGCTGTAGAGATCATATCCTCCAAGTTTATCTGCTTCTTTAAATTTTTTTTTCTCTTCTAGATTTAAATATACTTTATCAGATGTAATTAAAACTATAGACTTAATTGACTTACAACTTCTTGCTGCTTCTAACAAATTTACAGTTCCATTTACATTTGCATTAACTGTATCTAATGGATCCTTGTAACTTTGAAGAACACTAGATTGTCCTACTAAATGAAAAATTATAGATGGTTTAATTTTTTGTATTATTTTTTTTAATTTTTTTAAATTTGTTATATTTTCTCTGAAATCTTTCTCAAGATATTTTCCTAGATTCAAATCATCAAAAAAATTTGGTTTTGAAATAGGATCTATGGCATATCCCGTGACTTTGGCACCAAAACTATGTAAAAGCAAAGTTAACCAACTACCTTTAAAACCTGTATGGCCAGTTATTAGAACTTTTTTATTTTTCCAAAAATTATTTTTTTTCATTTATATTGATCTATTAATTGCTTTTGAAACTTTTCTTGATTGTTTAATGAGCTTACTAAATTGTTTAAAATTCAAAGGTTGTAAAGGATCAACTGCAGATTTTTTGGGGTTTTTGTGAATTTCTATAATTAACCCATCACACCCAGCTGCTATCGAGGCTAGTGTTAAACTAGGAACCCATGGGGCCCAAAAAGAAGCATGACTTGGGTCCGATATTACTGGATAATTTGAAATTTCTTTTAATGCTGGAATAGCTTGTATGTCTAATGCAAATCTAGATGTATCTCTATGAGTATGAGGAATACTTACTCCTCTTTCACAAAAAATTAAATTATTATTATTTTCAACCAAGATATGCTCTGCTGCTCCTAATAAATCTCTCAGACTAGCTCCAAAATGTCTTTTCAAAATTATAGGCTTTTTGGTTAATGCAACCTCTCTTAAAAGCTCTAAATTTTGCATATTTCTTGATCCAATTTGTAAAATATCTGCAGTTCTACAAACTCTATCTAAATATTGTATTTCAGTAATTTCTGTGACGACTTTAAGCCTGAAACTTTTTTTTATATCGTCCATTATATCCATACCTACATTCTGTGTTTCATTATATTGTTTAGATCTATAGGGAAAAGTTAGAGGTTTATATGCATGACCTCTAATAATTTTTATTTTATTTTTTACAAGTATTTTTGCAACCTCCACCATTAAATTATAATTCTCCACACCATTGGGACCTGCAATTATAGGAATATTTTTTTCACCAAATTTAACTCCATTTCCTATATCAACAATTCTTTTAATCTTAGAGGTTGAGAGAGGAAGCTTATTTTTTTTATCATCTAAAGTTATATCTTTTGTTGGTTGCTTATTGGTTAAATTCGCTATAAATAAATTTTTATTTTTTTTCTTCATTTTCCAAGCACACTATTTTGGTTTTTAATTTTATTAATTTTTTTACCTTTATGAATACAATTATATATAGAGTGAATTACTTTTAATAAATAATAATTTTCTTTTATTTCTAACTTTTTTGAAGATTTTTTATTTTTAATTAAAAATTCATCTAATATTTTTTTGTGGCCAAACCCCATGCCACCTGCTGTTCCCAAATTTTCTCCAAAATTTTCTGAAAATTTTTTATTTAACATTAAATGATTATTTTTAAATTTACTAAATGTGTTTAAACTTATTCCTTTTACAATTATTCTGCCTTTTTCTCCAATTATATCTATTGCTGATCTATAATTTCTATTAGCTCTGGTTGTAGCCTTAAAGCTTGATAAAATTCCATTTTGATGTCTAAAATTAATTATTATTAGATCTTCAGCTTCTAATTTGCTTTTATTAAATTCAGCATAAACATCAAAACTACTTATCTTTCCAAAATTAAAAATTAATGTATCCAATAAATGGATGGCTTGATTTGTAAGAACACCTCCATCTGATGCATATTTTCCTCTCCAATTGCTTGAATAATATTTTCTATTTCTATGCCATAGCATCATACAATCCACTAAACAAATTTTTCCTAAACTTTTTGAATTTATTTCAGATTTTAATTTTGAAGTAGCTAGATTGTATCTATTTTGTAAACTTGTCCAACATTTAAGCTTTTTTTTAATTGAAATATTAATTAGTTTTTTTGCATGGTCTAATCTCAATACAAATGGTTTTTCAATTAAAACATTAGATCCATGTTTTAAAAAGAAAAATGCATGTTTATAATGTAATCCTGATGGTGATGCTATGATAGCATAATCGAAAAAAATTTTATTTTTCTTTATTTCGTCAAATGATGTTTGTTTAAATTTATCAGAAAGAGGTAATGATA
>CACFTS010000044.1 GCA_902569285.1 uncultured Pelagibacteraceae bacterium
TTTTTGGTCCTTTGATTTCTTCAGGTTTAATCTTTATTTCTTTATCTAAACCTTCAAATACTATGATTAATCTATTAGGTGTAGATAAAGAAAAACTTTTTTTTGATTTAATTAATTTATTTAAAAAAAATTTTTGAAATTCTTCTAAAAGCTTTTTACGCAAATTCTTTTGAAGTCCTGCCGGAATTTCTTCACTAAACAGCTCTAAAAAAAATTCTGACATTTTATATTTGGGTACTAATCCAGATAGTGGCAACTAATTTTGTAATTTCTCTTATTCTGCTTATATATTCTGCTCTTTGAGCAACACTAATCGCACCTCGTGCATCCAATACATTAAATACATGGCTTGCTTTTAAACATTGATCATATGCTGGCAAAGCTATCTTTTTTTCAACTAATGATTTTGCCTCACTTTCTAACATATCAAACATTTTAAAAAGATTTTCTGTATTAGCATGTTCAAAATTATAAGCAGAAAATTCTTTTTCAGATTGATAAAAAACTTCTCGGTATTCAACACCTTCATTATTCCAAATTAAATCATAAACATTTTTTTTTTGTTGGGTAAACATACAAATTCTTTCTAAACCATAGGTTATTTCCACAGAAACAGGTTTGCATTCAAAACCGGCCATTTGTTGAAAATATGTAAATTGAGTAATTTCCATACCATCACACCAAACTTCCCAACCAAGTCCAGCAGCACCTAAAGTTGGACTTTCCCAATCATCTTCAACAAATCTAATATCGTGATTTTTATGATCAATACCAACTACTGATAAACTGTTTAAAAAAAGTTTTTTTATATTTGATGGAGAAGGTTTTATTATAACTTGAAATTGATAATAGTGTTGAAGCCTATTTGGATTATCTCCATATCTTCCATCAGTTGGTCTTCTTGAAGGCTGCACATAAGCTGCTTTCCATGGTTTGGGTCCAAGGGACCTTAAGGTAGTCGCCGGATGAAATGTTCCAGCTCCAACTTCCATGTCGTAAGGTTGTAAAATTATACAACCATGCTTACTCCAAAACTTTTGTAAATTTAAAATTGTATCTTGAAAGGATTGAAAAATAATTTTATTTTTTTTTATCTTTTTTATTTTTTTTGGCATTTATAAACCAAATTTTTGCCATAAGGCTCTTTCTTCTATGACACTTGCAATATTATCAATTTGATTATCTATAGAAGATGATAGTTTTTTTGCTATAAAACTTTTTTGCTTTTCTAGTTTTTTAATAACTATGTCTTCTCCAAATTTCTCTCTTAAAATTTGCTCTGCATTTCCAATACCATCTATTAATCCTAACTTAATTGATGCAGAACCAGACCAAAATTCTCCAGTAAAAGTATTATTTTTTTCTGGATCTTTAAGTTTTTCACCCCTGCTTTTTTTAACAACTTCAATAAAATCTGAATGTAATTCTAGTTGTAGTTTTTTTATTCTTTCAATATCTTCTTCTTTTTCTTCCTTAAAAGGATCTAAAGTACTTTTATTTTTTCCAGCAGTATAAACTCTTCTTTCAACACCAATTTTTTTGATAGCATTTTGAAAACCAAATGAAGCCGAGATAACTCCAATTGAGCCTACTATAGAACTTGAATTTGCATAGATTTCATCTCCTGCACAAGCTATTAAGTATCCACCCGATGCAGCAACATCTTCAGCAAAAACTATAACTTTTTTTTTATTTTTTTTAGCTAACTGTCTTATGTAATCATGAATTAAATGAGATTGAACAGGAGAGCCACCTGGAGAATTAATTGATATTGCTATACTTTTTGCCTTTTTGAATGAAAAAGCTTTTTTTATAATTTCTTGTTGACCTGAAAAATCAATACCTTGTTTAAATCTACCAGCAGAACCAATAACACCTGTGAGCCTTATATGTGGAATAATTTTTTTTTTTTTAAAAAAAGAGAACATAAATAATGCTTACCGAATTTTTGATTTAATATAAAGTCTCCTTATAGTTGAAGTTTAGGGTGCGTCAATTGATAAGTGTTATATTGCATTAATTCTACTAAGCTCATTTCATGGGTACGGTTGTTCAGTTAAAAAATCAAATAAATAATTCATTTTCGGAACTCAAAAATTCAGTTGATGAAAAATTAGCATTGGTTGAAGAAAAAATTAAATTAAAATTATCTAGCAAGGTTAGTCTCGTTGATGAAATGACAAGCTATCACCTAAGAACTGGTGGTAAAAGACTAAGAGCACTTCTTACATTGGGCGCATCTAAAATTTGCGGATATTCTAAGGGAAGCAGAGATGTAAATTTAGCAGCTTGTGTTGAGTTGATACATGCAGCTACATTAATGCACGACGATGTAATTGACAATAGCGATATTAGAAGAGGAAAAAAAACTATAAATAGTATTTGGGGAAATCAATCGTCAATTTTAGTGGGCGACTATTTATTAAGTAGATGCTTTGAAATGATGGTTGAAGATGGAAACTTAGAAATATTAAAGATTCTTTCTTCTACATCTGCTGAAATTTCACAAGGTGAAGTTTTACAATTACAACATAAAGGTGAAATAGATATGCTTGAAGAAACATATTTAAAAATAATTTCTGCTAAAACAGCTTCACTTTTTGCTGCAGCAACAAAAGTTGGATCTATTTTAGCTAGTAAAGAAAATAAAGTTAAGGAAGCTTTAGAATTTTATGGAAAAAATCTTGGACTTACTTTTCAAATAGCTGATGATACGTTAGATTATAACT
>CACFTS010000045.1 GCA_902569285.1 uncultured Pelagibacteraceae bacterium
GTAATGAAATTTTAGTTACTACTTTACCTGATAATTTCTGACTAGTTTCTTTAAAAACTTTTTCAGCTATTTGTTTTTGACTTTCATTTAAATAAAAAACTTCACTTCTATATTGTGTTCCAAAATCTGGTCCTTGAGAATTTAAGGTTGTTGGATCATGAATTTCAAAAAAAATATTTAAGATTTTTTCATATGAAATAGTTTTTTCATCAAACTCAAGTTTTACAACTTCAGCATGATTGGTATTTCCTGTGCAAACTTCTTTGTATGTTGTCTTTGGACTATCACCACCACAATAACCAACTTCTGTTTTCATAATTCCATTAATTTTACTAAATTTGATTTCAGGTCCCCAAAAACATCCTAAAGCTAAAACTGCTATTTCCATTGATTATGTTTTAAATTAATTTACAAATTATTCATATGCTCAGTAAAAATCAATTAGGATTTTTGTACATGTTTTTGTCCGTTTGTGCATTTTCTATAATGGATTTAATTGTTAAATGGTCTGAACATTACCCTTTAGGACAAGTATTGTTTTTTAGAGGTTTTTTTGGTGGAATTTTATATTTTTTTATAATGCCCAGAGAAAGAATTAAAAATTTTTATCAAACTAAAAGAGCTGGTTTGCATTTTTTAAGATGCTTATTTGGATTGATAGCTTTGATAGCTATATTTATTGCTTTGAGAAATCTTCCATTAGCTACAGTAGTTAGTATTTCATTTGCTGCACCAATATTTACAACAATTTTTTCAATTTTCTTTTTAGGTGAAAAAGTTGGTTTCTATAGATGGTTGGCTGTCTTCATAGGATTTATAGGAATAGTTGTAATAACAGAACCGGGCTTTGGTTCGTTAAATATTTACTATATTTATCCTATTATTTTTTGTTTAGGATTATCTTATGTTGCTATTGCTATTAGACAACTATCAACAACAGAACCTGTATGGCTTATATCTTTAAATTTTTCTGTAGCTATTACTTTGGCTAGCTTGGTTACTATTCCTTTTGGATGGGTGGTGCCTGACGGAAGAGATTTATTATTATTATGTATGATAGGATTTTTAGGAGGTTTTGCGAATTTATGGCTTGGCCAGTCTTTTAAATTATCAGAAGTTTCCCTTGTTTCTCCTTTAAAATACCTAGCTTTAGTATTTGGAATAATTTTTGGTTATTTCATTTGGGATGAGATTCCAACTACTAAAACATTATTAGGAGCATTGCTTGTTGTATTTTCATCTTTAATTATCTTAAGAAGAGAAATACATCATAAAGAAAAAATTCTATCCACAACAAGACATGAATAAAATTCCCAAATATTGGAATACTGCAAAAAAGTATTTATCTAATAAGGATAAGGTTATGAAGTTATTAATTAACAAATATTCAGTACCATCAGAAACTATACTTACTACAAGAAAAGATGTTTTTTATTCATTATGTAAAAGTATAATTGGTCAACAAATTAGTGTTGCTGCTGCGAATTCAGTATTTCTTAAATTTAAAAAAAAATGTAAAAATAAGATTAATGCTAAAAACATAAATAAACTAAAATTTATTCAGTTAAAATCATGTGGGTTGAGTAAACAAAAAGTAAAAGGAATTAAAAGTCTAGCAAAGCAAATTTTAAATAAAACTTTTAATCCCAAGTTAATTTCTAAAATGTCAGATGAGGAAGCTATTTTATATCTTTCAGAATTAAGACAAATAGGAAGATGGTCTGCAGAAATGATTTTACTTTTTACTTATAATAGACCGAATATTTGGCCAGTCCAAGATATTGGACTTTTAAGAGCTATATCCAAAAATTATAAAAAAAGATATTTGCCACCAACTACATTTATAAATTTGCTTCACAATAGATTTTCACCTTATTGTTCAGTTGCTACTTGGTATCTTTGGAGAAGTATAGATCCCGAACCAATTAAATACTAAATTCCTTCTACAATTTGAATATGTCTATTGAATTCTCCCTTGCTAATTTTCATAGCATCTTGATATTCTCTAGAATTATAACAGTTTAAAGCATCTTCCATACTTGGAAATTCAATTAAAACAGTTCTAGGAGATTTAATTCCTTCTATTGTTTCAATCTTTCCTCCTCTTGAAAGAATTTTACCTTTATATTTTTGAATAGCAGGTGTTGCTTTCTCAGCATACTTTTTTATATTTTCGGGATTTTTTATTTCTTTATAAATTGCCATCCAATAAGCTTTTTTCATAAAAATATTTATTGTTTAATTTTTTATTTTATTATAAGTCAAAATATAGTTTATTTAAATTAATATGAAAATTATAATAAATTTAATAATTTTATTACAATTAATGTTTTTTTCAGTTGCTACAGCAGATGAAGTTTATACATTGGGAAAAGAAATTTTTTTAAATAATGGTACCTGTGCATCATGTCATTCTCTTAAGGATGCAGGAACTAATTCAAATATTGGACCAAATTTAAATGAAATAAGACCAGATATAGGAAGAGTAAAAAATGCAGTCACAAATGGTATTGGAATAATGCCTACTTTTTCAGAAATTCTCTCTGAGGAAGAAATCAATGCTGTATCTTATTATGTCTCAGAAAGTACAAATAATTAATGTATCTCTAAAATTTCATTAAGGCGAAATAAAGCAATTTTCATCACTTGTTTTTTAGCTTCTTTAAATTCTTCATCATAATTATTTTTTATTCTAATTCTA
>CACFTS010000046.1 GCA_902569285.1 uncultured Pelagibacteraceae bacterium
TCAGGATATAAATTTTTGAATTTATTTTTTAGCTATTTAAAAAATAATAGAAAGAAATCAGTTTTTTGTATTGATCCTAATTTAAAATTTTCTAAGTCAAACAAATCTCTTTTCAAAAATTTAGGTGTTAAAAAAATTTATAATTATTTAGCTCCAAAATATAATTCAAAAAATTTAATTGATAAAAAGCTTTTAAAGTTGCTTAAAAAAGTAAAACCTGATTTTATATTAACCAATATTGGAGGGGGTAACCAAGAAATTTTGGGGCTTTATTTAAAGAAAAATTTAAAATTTAAAACAACTATCTTATGCACAGGTGGTGCCATTTCATTTTTTACAAGAGATCAGGCACCTATTAACAGTTTTATAGATAAATTTTATCTTGGCTGGCTTGTAAGACTGATTTTTAATCCACTTGTTTTTTTTAAAAGATATGTTTTTGGTTTAAGATTGATACCAATGGTAATGTTTAATAAAATAAAAATTATTAAGTAATATGAAATATATGAACCACTTGTATTGTATGGATAAAATTAATACAGAATGTATAATTAATAAAAAATCCAAATGAAAAAAAAAATAGCGTTGATTTTTGGGGTTACTGGTCAAGATGGGGCTTATCTATCTAAGTTTTTATTAAAAAAAAAATATAAAGTTTATGGAGTTAAAAGAAGATCATCAATAATTAACACTCAAAGAATTGATGATATTTACAAAGATATAAATTTTAAATCTAATTTTGTTCTTTGCTATGGAGACTTAACTGACTCCTTTTCAATATTAAGCTTGATTAAAAAAATTAAACCAGACGAAATTTATAATCTTGCCGCTCAGTCACATGTTCAGGTCTCCTTTGAGGTTCCAGAATATACTGCTGACGTTAATGGCCTTGGAACTCTAAGAATTCTACAAGCAATCAAAAATTTAAATTTAGAAAACAAAGTTAAATTCTACCAAGCAGGAACATCAGAAATGTTTGGTAGAACAAAAGAAAAATTTCAAAATGAAAAAACAACTTTTTATCCAGCTAGCCCTTATGGTGCTTCAAAATCTTTTGCACATTGGATAACAGTGAATTATAGAGAAGCTTATGATATTTATGCTTGTAATGGAATTTTATTTAATCACGAAAGTCCGATTAGAGGAGAAACTTTTGTTACAAAAAAAATTATTCAAGGATTAATGAGAATAAAAAATGGCAATCAAAAAAAACTTTTTTTAGGCAATTTATATTCTAAAAGAGATTGGGGTCACGCTAGAGATTATGTAGAGGCAATGTGGAAAATGTTGCAACAAAAAAAACCTGATGATTACGTAATAGCAACAGGTCAAACAATAACCATAAAAGAATTTGTTAATAAAGCTGCAAAAAAAATAGGTTTTAAGATTAAATGGTTTGGTAAAGGTATTAATGAAAAAGCAATCAATATCGAAAATAAAAAAATTATAATAGAGTGTAGAAAAAGATATTTTAGGCCAGTAGATATTGATTATTTAAAAGGTAATGCTCAAAGAGCTAAAAAATTATTAAAATGGTCTCCAAAAACCTCTATAGATAATCTTATAGACGAAATGATCCAGTATGAATTATAAAATTCATTATGATTAATAAAAACAGTAAAATATTTTTAGCCGGTCATAATGGGATGCTGGGCTCAGCTATTTTAAGAATTTTAAAAAAAAAGGGATATAAAAAAATAATTACTGTTGATAAAAAAAGACTTGATTTAAGAAATCAAGATTTAGTTAAAAAATTTTTTAAAGTTAAAAAACCTGACGCTGTAATCATAGCTGCAGCAAAAGTTGGTGGAATTAAAGCCAATATGGATTTTCCAGCTAATTTCATAACTGATAATTTGCAAATTCAGACAAATTTAATTTTAAATAGTTATAATAATAAAATAAAAAAATTAATTCTTTTTGGATCGAGTTGTATATATCCAAAGGATTTAAATAAACCTATTAAAGAAAAACAAATAATGACAGGTGCTTTAGAAAAAACGAATGAGAGCTATGCAGTTGCAAAAATAGCAGCAATTCAAATGATAAAATCTTTTAATGAGCAATATAATACAAAATATATTTGTTTAATGCCCTGTAATCTATTTGGACCTAATGACAGTTATGACTTAAATAATTCTCATTTTATTCCTGCTCTAATAAAAAAAATACATATAGCTAGCAAAAAGAAAAAAAATAAAATTGTTAAATTATGGGGAACAGGAAAGCCCTTAAGAGAAGTTTTGTACGTTGATGAGGTAGCAGAAGCGTGCGAATACTTTTTAAGAAGAAAAAAAAATCTTTCTTTAATCAATATTGGTTCTTCTGTAGAAATGTCTATTAAAGATTATGCTAATAAGATAAAAAATAAAATTGATCAAAGTGTTTTGATCAAATTTAATAATAATAAGAAATTAGATGGAGTTAAGAGAAAAAAATTAGACATTACTTTAGCAAATCAAAATGGTTGGCGGGCTAAAATGAACTTTTCAAAAGTACTTAATAAAACTATTGAGGATTATAAAAATTCTCACAAATAATAAGTTATGATTTTTTTACAAATACTACTTTTTTTTGTGGGTATTATTCTATTTTTTCTATCAATTTCAGGTTA
>CACFTS010000047.1 GCA_902569285.1 uncultured Pelagibacteraceae bacterium
AATAAATCTTCATCTAAAGTAGCAAAAATAATTAACCCTGAAATGGTATCAATAAAGTTTTTTTTTTATTTAAGTAATGTTTATACTAACAATGGCTGTCTTTCATATATTCCTGGAAGCCATAGCGTTGTAAAAGAAGTGGGACGACTAATTTTTTCAAAAGAGATAGATTATGAATATTATTGGTCATTAAAAGCTTTAACAGCCCTTATTAGAAGAAATGATGTTAGAAAAAAACTTGAAAAAAATTTAAATCTCGAAGTAATCGAAAATTTTCTTAATAATTCAGATAAGATTCTTATTCAAAAAAAAAATGATATTTTTGATTTGCAGGCTAAAAAAGGAGGACTCGTAATTTTTAATGAATATGGAGTTCACAGAGGGTCAAAAATTGAGAAGGAACCAAGGAAAGTAATCAGATTTTTTTATAGAAAAAAAGGAATACATGAAAAATTTCGCGACAATTAGACAGTGTAAAGTTAATTTTAAAAAAAAAATTAATTATAAAACTTATAATTGGATTGCTGCTGCGGCAGAAGATGGCTTTACATCTGAAATAAATTCAGAAGCTTTAAAACAAATAATAATTAAACCACAACTTTTATCAAAAACTGGATATCCAGATTGTTCTAGCAATTTTTTTAAAACAAAAATAAAATTTCCTGTTCTTTTAGCGCCTATGGGGCATCAAACACAATTTCATAGAAATGGTGAAATTGAAACATGTAGGGGTGCATTTAAATCAGATATCATTTCCTCTTTTGGTACGCAATCGAGAATGAGTTTAGATGATATAAGAAAAAGTAACAAAAATGCTAAATTAACCTGGACCATTTTTCCTTTTGGAGATTTGAAATGGATAAAAAATCAAATTAAAAATGCAGAAAAAAACAATGCATTGGCAATAGTTTTATGTTTAGATGCAAATGTAAGATCTTGTAGATACAAAGATTTAGAATCTTTCTATGATGCAAGGAAAATTGGAAAACGTACAAATCCTATTTCTCCAAATCCAGAAAAATCTTACTTTTATGATTGGAGTTTAATAAAAAAATTATCAAAATTTACCAAGCTACCAATCATTTTAAAAGGTATTTTAACAAGTGAAGATGCAATCCGAGCAATTGAAAATGGCGCAAAAGGTATATGGATTTCAAATCATGGAGGGAGAATGTTTAATTCAGGATTAAGCACATCTCATGCTTTGTTTTCAATAAATAAAAAATTAAAAAATCACAGAATTATAAAAATTGTAGATGGGGGAATAGAAAAAGGTAGTGATATTATAAAATATCTTTGTTTAGGTGCTGATTTTGTAGCAATTGGAAGGCCAGCAATATACGGCTTAGCTGTTAATGGTAACTTGGGCGTTTCTAGAATTTTTGAAATATTAAAAAAAGAATTAAGAACTTCAATGATAAATGGTGGATTTAAAAATTTAAAATCTTTTAATCAAAATAGATTAATTTTAAACAAGTTTAAGAATATTTATGGGATATAGGAAAATGAAAATTAAAAAGAAAATATTATGTATTATTCCTGCTAGAGGTGGATCAAAAGGGTTGAAAGGAAAAAATATTCAAAAAGTAAATGGTAGACCATTAATATTTTATCCAATTGCATCAGCAATTAAAAGTAGAGTTTGTGATGATATTTTTGTCTCAACAGATGACAAAAAAATAGCAAAAGAGGCAATAAAATATGGTGCAGACGTTCCTTTTTTAAGAAAAAAAAAATTTGCAGGAGATTTAGTTTCTACTGAGGAAACTTTAAAAAATGCTTTGGATGAATACGAAACGCACAAAGGAATGAAGTATGATATATGTGTGTTTTTAACTTGCACAAATATCTTTAGAAAATATTCTTTTATAACGAAAGTAGTTCAAAATCTTAAAAGATCTAATTTTTTAGAAAGTTCATTTGTTGTGAAAAAAATTTACAAACATTTTTGGCATGAGGACAAGAAGAAATTAAAAAAAGTTTTACCTTGGATGAAAGAATATACTTCAAGACAAATTGCACCAAAATTATTCAGAGAGGATACTGGTATTGCCCTTGCATCTAGAGCACACTTATGGCGCAAAGGTAAGAGAATAGGAAAAAAAGTTAAACTTATTTATAATGACTTCCCTTTTTCAGAAGTAGATATCCACGATAAATATGATTTAGAAATTGCAAACAATGCGATGAAACTTTTAAAAAAAAATAAAAAAATTAAACAAATATTCTAATGATTAATTATAAAAACACTGCAATCGTAATTTTTGCCTATAATAGGCCCTCACATTTAAAGAGAGTTTTAGTTAGTCTTCAAGATTATGGTATAAAAAAATTTTTTGTATTTTTGGATGGACCAAAAAATAAAGAAGATAAATTAATTCAAGATGAAATTACTTTTACTGTAAAAAATTTAAAATTTGCAAAAGTTAAGTTAATAAAAAATAAATCAAATTTTGGGTTAGCAAAATCAATAATTTCTGGAGTAACAAAGATACTTAAAAAATTTGAAAATATAATTGTAATTGAAGACGATTGCATACCGTTTAAAAATTTTTTTAATTTTATGGCGAGCCAATTAAAAACTAGCTATTTTAAAAACGAATGTGCAGC
>CACFTS010000048.1 GCA_902569285.1 uncultured Pelagibacteraceae bacterium
TTTAAAATTAGGATCTTTTTCAATGTGCAGTGGTTGTAGAAAACCTATTTCAAAAAAAGATAAAAAATCAAAAAAATATGAAGAAGGAGTTACATGTCCTAATTGCTATGACAAATTAACAGAATCACAAAAATCACGTTTTAGAATGAGACAAAATCAGATATACAGGGCAAAACTATTGGGAAAAAAACACATTTTTCAAAAAGAATTTAAATAAGGTATATTTGTCTAAATCAATTAAACTAACAAAAGATCCAATATGGTCATTACTTAAAAATGTAACCATTCCTGCTAGCACAGGATCTTTATTTCAAACTTTTTATAATTTGGTAGATACTTGGTTTGCAGGTAAAATATCAGCTGAAGCTATTGCTGCTATAGCTAAATCTTTTCCAATATATTTTGTAATTATTGCTGTTGGTGTAGGTATTGGAGCTGCTACAAATGCTTGTATTGGAAATTTACTTGGTGAAAAAAATACAAGAAAAGCATCATTGTTAGTTGCTCAATCAGTTACTTTTGCAATATTTGTTTCAATCATAGTTACTTTATTTGGTTTAAATGCATCTAATTTTTTACTTTCTGTAATGGGATCCAATATTGAAAGCATAACTTTAACCAGAGAATATTTGGATATTATATTTTTTGGTACATTTATTGTTATGATTCAAATTTCATTAAATGGAACATTAAATGCACAAGGCGATACAAAAAGTTATAGAAATGTTTTAATATTTAGCTTCTTTTTAAATATATTCTTAAACCCTTTATTTATTTGGGGTTATGGTATTATACCTGGATTTGGTATTGCAGGTTTAGCAATAGCAACAGTAATATCACAATCTATTGGTACAATTTATCTGGCTTATAAAGTTAATTCCTGCAAATTGAGAAAATATCTTTATCTAAAATGTTTTATTCCAAAGTTAAAATTGATGAAGGAATTGTTTGATCAATCTTTACCTATTATGTTTAGTATGTTGTTTATAGGTGTAGGTATATTCAATATACTTTATTTTATTGGTCAATTTGGAGAAATAGCTGCAGCAGGTTATGGAGCTGCTTTAAGAATTGAACAAGTTTTTCTTTTACCAGTAATAGGTTTAAATACTGCTGTTTTATCAATAGGCGGACAAAACTTTGGAGCAAAAAAATATGATCGTATAAGAGAACTTTATACTAAAGCATTATTTTTTGGATCATCATTTATGGCAGTAGCAGGATTAATAATATTTTTTGGTGCGGAAATTTTAGTCTCATTATTTACAGATAATCTTGAAGCAATATATCATGGTGCTATTTATCTAAAAGTTGCAGCATTAATTGGTCCTATTTATCCAGTATTTTTTATAACAACTGCAGTATTTCAAGCTGTTAAAAAACCTATTTTTAGTCTTTATCTGAGCATATTGAGATTAACTGCATTTCCATTTTTAAGTTTATGGTATGTAATCAATATAAGAGGTGGAGATTATGAAGATATTTTTTATACAATTATGGCCACTAATTGGATAATGGGAATTGCTGTTTTAATATTTATTGGTTATTTTTTGAACAATGCTTTTAAACAAAACAAAAGTCTTTTTTCTTATTAGTATCTGTCTAATATTTTTCTTTTTAACTTATTATGATGTTAAGTCATTTGAAGTTAAAGTTATAGATGGTGATACTATTCATTTAAATGGTCAAAAAATTAGATTTAGTGGGATAGATACACCTGAACTTAAACAAACATGCAGTATTGATAAAAAAATTAATTTTTGTGGGATTGAAGCAAAAAAACTGTTAATTAAAAAAATAGGAAATAATGAAGTTAAATGCATCCCCGAAGGTAAAGATCAATATAAAAGAATATTAGCGGAATGTTTTGTTAATAATGAAAGTCTTTCAAGTTTTTTAGTAAAACAGGGTTATGGTTTTGCTTATCGAAAATATTCTAAAAAATTTATTAAAGATGAAGAATACGCAAAAATTAATAAACTAGGCATGTGGTCAATGAAATTCGAATATCCATGGGATTATAGAAAAAAAAATTAATATTTAATCTTTTTTTAATTTTTTTTCTAACTTTCTTACAAAATAAGAAACAATTAATATTAAGACTAAATATTCAAGAATTAAAAAAGTATATATTTCTAATGGTCTATAGGTTGTTACCACTAATTCATTAGCCTTTCTTGTTAGATCTCCAATTCCAATTATTGAAACTAAAGAAGACATTTTTAATACATAAACAAATTGATTTCCAATGGCTGGTAAAATATTTTTTATTGCTTGAGGTAAAATAACTAATTTTAATTTTTTAAAAAAATCTAGTCCCAAAGAACTTCCAGCTTCCCATTGTGCTTTTCTGATTGAATTAATTCCAGCTCTGAAAATTTCAGCTTGGAAAGCGCTTTCACTTATAGATAAAGCAATTATACCAGATACGAAAGGACTAAAACTTATTCCAGTCATTATAGGTAAACCATAGTAAATCCATAAAATCAAAACAAGAAGAGGTATTGCTCTTACGATTTCAACATATCCAATATTAAGATAAGTTAAAAATTTGCTTTTTGCTAAAGAGGGGACT
>CACFTS010000049.1 GCA_902569285.1 uncultured Pelagibacteraceae bacterium
ATTTACTGGTCCAATTGAATCTCTAACTCCTGCTATGGCTGCATCTGCAGAACTTGCTTTCAAGGAAGCTTCGGACTCAGGTTCGCTATTAGGTGGAGAAACTATTTCAGTAGTAAGAGCAGACTCAACTTGTGTTGACTCAGCAGCAGCAACAGCAGCAGCTGAAGGTGTTATTGCACAAGGTGTAGCTGCGATTATGGGTGCTGACTGTTCAGGAGTAACTGGTGCTATTGCATCTAATGTTGCTGTGCCAAATGGTGTAGTAATGATTTCACCATCTGCAACATCACCTGGATTAACAACTTTAGATGACAAAGGGTATTTCTTTAGAACTGCTCCGTCAGATGCTAGAGGTGGTCAAATCTTAGCTGATATTACAAAAGATAGAAAAGTAAAAAGTGTTGCTATTACTTATACTAATAATGACTATGGTAAAGGTTTAGCTGATGTTTATAAGGCAGCAGTTGAAGCTCACGGCATTAAAGTAACTACAGTAACTGCACACGAAGATGGTAAAGCAGATTATTCATCTGAAGTTGCTACTCTTGCTTCGGCAGGGGGAGATGCTGTAGCCGTGATTGGTTATCTTGACCAAGGTGGTAAAGGAATAATTCAAGCTTCTCTAGACTCTGGAGCTTTTGATAGATTTGTTTTATCAGATGGAATGATTGGTCAATCTTTAGTTGATGCATTTGGAAAAGATTTAAAAAAATCTTTTGGTTCAATGCCTGGTTCAACTGGGAAAGGTGCTGGAGTATTCAGTGGTGTAGCTAAAGCTGCGGGTATTGATAGTTCTGGTCCTTACACAGGTGAATCTTATGATGCGGCTGCTTTAATTGTTTTGGCAATGCAAGCAGGTGGATCAGCTGATAGAGCATCAATTGCAAAAAATGTAATGGATGTTGCTAACGGCCCTGGAACAAAGATTTATCCAGGTGAACTTAAAAAAGGTTTAGATTTATTAGCTAAAGGTAAAAAAGTTGACTACGAAGGAGCAACTGGAGTTACTTTTACTAGCGTCGGTGAAGCTGAAGGTTCTTTCTTAGAACAAGAAGTTAAAGGCGGAAAGTTTAAAACTAAAAAACAAAGATAATTACATCTAATTTAAAACCTCAGCGGTGAGAACTGCTGAGGTTTTTTTTATTTTTTACTTAAAATTTCAGCTCTTAGGGTAGTTAAGATAATTAAAATCATAAGAGGTATGCATATAATATTCATCGTTTTCCAGTTAGTAAGTGTTATTAAAGCTCCAGCCGACAAGCTACCAATTGCATGAACAGAATAAACTATAAAATCATTTAAACCTTGCGCTCTGAATTTTTCTTCTTCTTTATAAGTTAAAACTAATAAACTCGTGCCTGATATAAATAAAAAATTCCAACCTAAACCTAAAAAAATTAATGCGAACATATAATTATAATAAGTTTGATCAAAGAAACTTGCTATTATAGTTATGCTATAAAGAAATACACCTACATACATTATGTTACTATGACCAAATTTTTTAATTAAATGACCTGTTACTAAAGAAGGTAAAAACATTGCTACAACGTGAAACTGTATAACCAGACCTGTTTTACTAAGACTCATTTTTTCCATTACATGCATACTCAATGGGGTTGCCGTCATCAAAAATGTCATTATTGCATATCCAAATGCTGAAGCTACGATTGCCTGTAAAAATCTAGGTTGTGAAATTAATTCTAAAATACTTCTTCCTGAACTTTTTATATTAGACTCTAATTTTGATGTATTTTCATAAAATAAAAATAAAATCGCCGGTATAATAGTTAGAACAGCAAGTGACAAATAAGATCCAACATACAATTGATCGGTAACAATATCTTTTCCATAATTTGCCATGCTTGGCCCTAAAAATGCTGAAACAATTCCACCTAGTAAAATTATTGAAATTGCTCTAGGTACTTTATCTTTTTCAACACTTTCAGCTGCAGCAAAACGATATTGGTGCGTGAAAGCCATACCAACTCCAATAAAAAAATTTGAAAAACAAAATAGAATAAAGTTCTGATCCATTATTGAATAAGCTGCTAATATACAAACTAAAAAATTTCCAATTGATGCTGAAATAAATCCAGCTTTTCTTCCTATTAAACTCATTGCTTTTGTTGCAAAGATTGCACCTATCGCTATGCCAACTACTGATATCGACATTGGCAACGTAGAGAGAGACATTAAAGGACTAATTTGAGAACCAATAATTCCGCTTAAAAATACAGTTACTGGAGCTGCAGTAAAACTAAAAATTTGACTTAATGTAAGAATTAAAAGATTTTTATTCATCAAAACATATATTTGTCAGCTATATACATGGCCCAAGCTAATGCAGCACCTAATATAATGTATTTCATA
>CACFTS010000050.1 GCA_902569285.1 uncultured Pelagibacteraceae bacterium
TTTTTTTTAGGTTGGCTAGGCAACCAAGGTAAAGGCAGAGCTTTAGGAGTTGGAACAGTGAAATTTACTGGAGAGATTTTAAAAAACATAAAATTAGTTAAATATGAAATTGATATGAAAAAAATTATGTCTCCCGGAGGAACAACTGTTGGTCTTGCTAATGGAGTAGTTTTAGCAGATGATAAAGAAATATATTCTGCAGATAACCTTAAGGTAGGATTGTTTAAATAATGAGAAGAGTAGTAATTACAGGGTTAGGAATTGTTTCTTGTCTAGGTAATAACCAAGAGGAAGTTCATCAATCACTTTTAAATTCAAAATCAGGAATTTCTTATTCTGAGGAATATAAAGAACATAATCTTAAAAGTCATATTCATGGTAAACCAAACATAAAACTTGAAGATCATATTGATAGAAAAACAATTAGATTTATGGGTTCTGGTTCAGCTTATAACTACATTGCAATGAAAGAAGCAATTAAAGATTCTGGATTAGAAGAAAAAGATGTAAGTAATTTTAAAACAGGTATTGTTATGGGTTCTGGTGGACCTTCAATTGAAAATGTTATTTTAGCAGCAGATAAAACTAGAGCCAAAACTCCAAAGTTAATGGGACCATTTGTTGTTCCAAGAACAATGGCAAGTACTGCTTCAGCAACACTTGCAGTTCCTTTTAAAATTAAAGGAACTAATTACACAATGAGTTCTGCTTGTGCAACTAGTGGACACTGTATTGGAAATTCTATGGAGCTAATTCAAATGGGTAAACAAGATATTGTTTTTGCAGGTGGTAGTGAAGAAATACACTGGGCGATGACTGCAATGTTTGATGCAATGACTGCATTGTCCTCTAAATATAATGATAAACCCAAAACTGCATCAAGAGCTTATGACAAAACAAGAGATGGTTTTGTAATTGCTGGAGGTGGTGGAGTTTTAGTCCTTGAAGAATATGAACATGCAAAAGCTAGAGGAGCTAAAATATATGCAGAATTAACTGGTTATGGAGCAACTTCAGATGGATATGATATGGTAGCACCATCAGGTGAAGGAGCTGTCAGATGTATGAAAATGGCAATAGCAACTTCCAAAAATAAAATTGATTATATCAATACACATGGAACATCTACCCCAGTTGGAGACATTACAGAATTAAACGCTATTAAAGAAACATTTGGAGACAACGTACCAAAAATTAGTTCAACAAAATCTTTATCCGGCCATCCTTTAGGAGCGGCATCAGTTCATGAAGCTATCTATTGTTTAATAATGATGAAAAATAATTTCATTACAGGATCAGCAAATATAAATGAAATGGATGAAGAGGCTAAAAAATTCCCAATAGTTACTAAAACAGAAAATGGTTCGACTTTAAATACTATTATGTCTAATAGTTTTGGTTTTGGTGGAACCAATGCTGCTTTAATTTTTGAAAAGGTTTAATTATGAATTTGATGAAAGGTAAAAAAGGATTAATCATGGGCGTTGCCAATGAAAGATCTATTGCTTGGGGTATTTCACAAAAACTTGCTGAAGCCGGAGCAGAACTTGCATTTACATACCTAGGTGATGCTTTAAAGAAAAGAGTTATTCCTTTAGCAGAAAAATTAAATTCAAAAACTACATTCAGTTGTGATGTTGAAAAAAAAGAAGAAATTATAAAATTATTTGAAGATATTAAATCTCAATGGGGTGAAATTGACTTTGTTGTTCACGCAGTTGCTTTTTCAGATAAATCAGAATTATCAGGTGAATATTTAAATACTACTAGAGAAAATTTTTTAAGAAGTATGCTAATCTCATGTTTTTCATTCACTGAAGTTGCAAAAGAAGCATCTAAAGTGATGAAGAAGGATGGTAGCATGTTAACTTTAACTTATGAGTCTACTAAAGCTATTCCAAATTATAATGTAATGGGTGTCTGTAAATCAGCTCTTGAAGCAAGTGTTAAGTATTTAGCAAGAGATTTAGGTGCTAAAGGTATGAGGGTGAATGCTATAAGTGCAGGACCTATTAAAACATTAGCTGCTTCTGCTATAGGAGATGCTAAATTCTTATATAAATGGAATGAAGACCATTCTTTCCTAAAAAGAAACGTAGATATCCATGATGTTGGAAATTCGGCATTATATCTACTAAGCGACCTTGCAAACGGTGTTACTGGTGAAATTCACTATGTAGATGCTGGATATAACAAGGTTGGAATGCCAGATCCAAAAAATATTACTTAAATTTTCTTATTTAGCAGCTTGTTTCATAGAAAGTTTAACTTTGCCTCTATCAAAACCAATGACTTTAACTTTTACTTCGTCACCTTCTTTTACAACGTCAGTAACTTTAGCTACTCTTTTCTCAGC
>CACFTS010000051.1 GCA_902569285.1 uncultured Pelagibacteraceae bacterium
TATAGGCAAAGTGGTTAAATCAATTAAAAAAGGTGAACATGTTCATGTTCACAATGTTAAGACAAAGAAGTGGTAATAATATGGAAATTCCAAAAAGTTTTTTAGGTTATAAAAGAGAAAACGGAAGAGCAGGTACTAGAAACCATGTAATCATTCTTCCAGTTGATGATATTTCAAATGCATGTGCTGAAGCTGTAGCCAATAATATCAAAGGAACAATTGCTCTTCCTCATTCATATGGAAGACTTCAATTTGGAGCAGATTTAGAATTACATTTTAGAACTATGATTGGAACTGGAAGTAATCCAAATGTAGCTGCTGTAATCGTGATTGGTATTGAGCCAAAATGGACAAAAAAAATTGTTGATGGAATTGCCAAAACTGGAAAACCAGTAGAAGGTTTTCATATCGAGCGTACTGGCGATATCGGTACAGTTATGAATGCATCTAAAAAAGCACAAGAATTTGTAATGTGGGCATCTGAAAAACAAAGAGAAGAATGTCCTATAAGTGATTTATGGATATCAGTTAAGTGTGGTGAATCAGATACAACTTCAGGTCTTGCATCAAATCCTACTGTTGGAAATCTAATGGATAAACTTGAACCATTAGGAGTGCATTTATGTTTTGGTGAAACTTCTGAGCTTACCGGTGCTGAAAAAGTTTGTGCTAAAAGAGGTGCTACCAAGGAGGCTTCTGATAAATTTATGAAAACTTGGAGCGCTTATAACGATTTTATTTTAAAAGAAGCGACAGATGATCTTTCAGAAAGCCAACCTACAGCAGGTAATATAGCTGGTGGTTTAACAACTATTGAGGAAAAAGCTTTTGGAAACTTTCAAAAAATAGGAAATTGTAAATTTGTTGATGTATTAGAACCAGCAGAAGAACCAAAAAAAGGAAAAGGGTTATATTTTATGGATACTTCATCAGCAGCAGCTGAATGTGTAACTCTTCAAGCTGCAGCAGGTTTTAACATTCATTTATTTCCAACTGGACAAGGTAATATCGTTGGCAATCCAATTGAACCTGTAATTAAATTAACTGCAAACCCTTTAACTGTAAAAAGCATGGGTGAACATATTGATTGTGATGTATCTAAAATTCTTTCAAGAGAAATGAATTTGTCCGAAGCGGGAGATGAACTCATTAAAACAACTTTAAGAGTTGCAAATGGAAGATTAACCTGCGCAGAAGCATTAGGTCATAAAGAATTTGTAATGACTAAACTTTACAGAAGTGCTTAAAATTAACTTATTTATTAAGCTGGTTTTTTAAAATACTTTTTTCTTAAATTTGAAAAAAATCTTCTAATAAATGCGGCTCCAACACCTAATAAAACAGCAAACATAATTGAAAACAATCCATAAAAAAATGGCATATCATTAGAAAATTCTTTAATAAATTTTGAGAAAAAATTTAAATCTGAGGTTGGTACTTTTATTACTTCTTTTTGAATTTGTTCAGTAAAAAAAGTATCATAAGCAATGGCTATACCAACAATTAATAATAGGATTGCCAACAATGCTTTAAGACCTGAACTGTCAATTTTTTCACCAAGTTTTTGACCAACCTGAACTCCTATTATAGATCCAACAACCAACATAACGACTAGCATCAAATCTATTGAACCATAATTAAATGAATGTAAAAAAGTAACTATTACACTGACAAAAATAGTTACAAACAAAGAAGTTCCTGGAACTAATCTTGTTGGCATTTTAATTATATAAATCATCGCAGGAACTAAAATAAAAGCACCTCCAATTCCCATAATAGCTGCAATAAAACCAACCAATAAACCAATTGTGATTGGTGTAAATATACTTTCATATAATTTTGACTTTGGAAATCGCATTCTAAATGGAAGTCCATGTATCCAATAATGAGAATGTAATTTTTTTTTAATTATAATATTTTTTTTAGCTTTATCTATTTCACCTAAACTTTCTACCAACATTAAAGTTCCAATGATTGCCAAAATGTACATGTAAGCTAATGAAATAACTGTATCTATTTTTCCAATATCCTTAAAATAAGTAAAAGTATAAATGCCTAAAGCAGTTCCAATTGAACCACCAATTACGATCATAAAACCCATTTTATAATCCAAAGTATTTTTTAACCAATGAGTAGTAGATCCTGATACTGAAGTTGCTAAAATGTTATTTGCTTCATTAGCAACTGCATAAGCAGGTGGAACACCTAAAAAAATTAAAAATGGAGTCATTAAAAATCCACCACCGACCCCGAATAAACCTGATAAAACTCCAACTATTGCACTCAAAAAAAGTATTTCGATAGGATTAATAAAAACTT
>CACFTS010000052.1 GCA_902569285.1 uncultured Pelagibacteraceae bacterium
TTAATTTCATCAAAAAATGTTCAAAATTTTGATTTTGAAGTTTGTATTTCTGATAATTGTTCAAAACAAAATCCTGAAGAAATCGTTAATAAATATAGGAAAGATTTAAATATAATATTTAATAGAAATGAAAAAAATCTTGGAGTAGCCCTTAATGCAATAGAAACCTTAAAACTATCTAATGGTAAATATGCATGGTTAATTGGTAATGATGACTTGATTTTGCCAAATACTTTAAATGATCTTAAAAAAATATTTGAAACTAATATTGATGTAGACTATTTTTTTGTTAATTCTTATCATTTAGATTCAAATGATTTGAATAATTATTCGAAACCATTTAATACCTACGAGCTAAAAAATAAATCTTTAAAATCTATTTCAAAATTTAAAGAAAATAAAAGAGTAAATTTTTGGGAGGTTATAGATCCCAAAGTAAGTTGGGAATTTTTGATTAGTATTTTTGTATGTATATTTAATCGTAAAATGTGGTTAGAAGGTTTAGACTGTGTTAGTCAAGAAGATATCCAGGATACGAGAGTGTGGTCTAATTTTGACAATACTTGTTTTAATGGAAAAATAATTTCAACTGTTTTTAAAGATAAAAAAAGTTTTATATGTGCGCAACCAATGAGTGTGAATTTGGTTGGAGAAAGAGAATGGGTAAACATGTATGATTTTGTAGAAATTGTAAGAATACCAGAACTTCTTGATTATTATAGATCACAGGGAATGAATTTTTGGAAATATATTTACTGTAAAAATTTTGCCTTAAGAAATTTTTTCAATTTTTTTACAAAAATTTTAATTAATGGTGAAAGTGCAGGGAAACAATACGTCAATTTTTATAAACATTTTTTCAGGAACCTAATATATCCATATTCTTGGCTTTCAATTATTTTTTTTGCTATTAGGAGCATTAATAAAGTATTTAGGTCCAAGTAATATGAAAATAAATTAAATGATAAATTAAATGAATATTAAAGATGTAATTATTACTGAATTAAAAATTATTAAAGATGATAGAGGAAAAGTTATGCACATGTTACGTAATGATAGTAGCATATTTAAAAATTTTGGAGAAATTTATTTTTCTACAATTTATAAAGATTCAATAAAAGCATGGCACTTACATAAAGAGGCTACTTTAAATTATGCCTGTATAAGTGGTAGAGTAAAACTTGTTCTGTATGATGATAGAATTGAGAGTAGCAGTAGAGGAATATATGAAGAAATTATTTTAACTCCAAAAAAGTATTTTCTTATAACTATACCTCCAAATATTTGGAATGGCTTTAAAGGATTAGATGAGGGTGAGTCTATAATTGCAAATTGTTTAGATTTACCCCATAATGAAAAAGAGATGGTCAGAGAAAATCCACATAGTAAAAAATTTCATTATAATTGGAAAATATAAAAGTGAAAGTTGTAATTTTAGCTGGAGGTTATGGTTCTAGATTATCAGAGTACACAAAAACTATACCAAAACCCATGGTTAAAGTTCTTGGAAAACCGATAATTCAAAGAATAATTGATTATTATATTTCTTATGGACATTATGAATTTTACATAGCTATAGGCTATAAAGGCCAAGAGTTAAAAAAATATTTTTTAAAAAGAAAATTTCCAAAAAAAATAAAGATCAATCTTATTGAAACTGGAAAAAATACGATGACTGGAGGAAGATTAAAAAGATTAAGGTCATATTTAAATGATACTTTTCTAATGACTTACGGAGATGGTTTGTCAAATGTAAATTTAAATAAATTATTAAATTTTCATAATAAAAATAAAAAAACTTTTACCTTAACAGCAGTAAGGCCTCCGGCTAGATTTGGAGTAATTAAAATTAAAGGAAATTATGTAAATTATTTTAAAGAAAAGAATAGTCTTGATGAAGGTTGGATTAATGGTGGTTTTTTTGTTATTGAACCAAAATTTTTAAAATATGTTAAAAATGATAGTACATTTTTAGAAAGAGAACCATTTGAAAAATTAACAAAGAATAAAGAATTGGTTGCTTATAAACATAAGGGATTTTGGCAGTGTATGGATACACTTAGAGATAAAGAAATTTTAGAAAGAAAGTTAAAGGAAATGAATCTTTTACAACAAGGAAAGCGCAAACTTAAATCTAAAAAATAGTTTAGAAATTTAATGAATAAAATAATAAACTTATTTGATTACAATCTAAAATTAAAATTTTTTATTTTAATTTTTTTTATGATTATTGCATCTTTCCTTGAACTTTTGGGATTAGGCTTTGTGATATTAATCTTGAA
>CACFTS010000053.1 GCA_902569285.1 uncultured Pelagibacteraceae bacterium
AATGTTTTTATGGTTCTCATTATCCATAAAAATTATTTTTGTCTTGCTTTAAACTTTGGGTTAGTTTTATTGATTATGTAAACTCTTCCTCTTCTTCTCACGAGCTTTGAATTCAGATCTCTTTTTTTAATAGACTTTAATGAGCTTTTTATTTTCATAAGTTTAAGAATTTAGCCTGGCAAAGTCCTACTCTTCCATGTCTTAAGACAAAGTACCATCGGCGCTGAAAAGCTTGACTTCCGAGTTCGGAATGGGATCGGGTATTACCTCTTCGCTATAATTACCAGGCGAAGTATTTATACCTAAAGAAAGATTTTAGTCAAAGATAAATTGAAATATATCTAGTTCTTCAATGAATATAAAATTATCGTTTTTAATGCAATAAATGCATCTTTTAGCCCAATTTTTTTTCCCTCCTCATATGACCTACCATTATAAGTAATTGGAACCTCAAAAAATTTATATTTTTTTTTTGATAATTTAATAGTTACCTCGGGTTCAAATGAAAAAGTTTTTTCTTTAAGTGAAATACTTTTTAAAGCAGAGGATCTAAAAACTTTATAACCAGTTTCCATATCAGTTAAATTTAAATTTATGAATAGATTACAAATGAAAGTCAAAATTTTATTAGCTAAATAATGCCAAAAAAAATGCACTCTAATATATTTGCCTCCACCTAAAAATCTAGAACCATAAACAACATCTGCATTTGCTTCAAAAAAAGGAAGTAATAATTTATTATAATCAAAAGGATCATATTCTAAATCAGCATCCTGAATAATAATAATATCACCAGTAGTGTATTTAAGCGCTGTTTGAATTGCAGCTCCTTTACCTAAATTATTTTCATGAAAGTAAACATTAATTTTTTCTTCTTTATTCAATTTTTTTAACACTTCAATAGTGCCGTCTTTAGAGTAATCATCAATGATAAGAATTTCATAATTTAAATATTCATAACTTTTTAAGCTTTGAATTACTTTTTTTGAAATTGTTTCAATTGTATTTTTTTCATTAAAACATGGAATTATAATTGAAAGCTTAAAAGTATCTCTATTAATCATTATTAATTTTTTAATTCATTAATTATTAAATATCCATTCTTTTTCCTAATATCTAGTTTTTTTGATGAACAAATAAACGGAGTATTCCAACACAATCTCCCTTGCCAACCATTTTTTTTTGTATTTTTTTTAACATCAGGATAATAAATACTTACATATTCATTGCTATAAATATCATTCAATATGAATTGATTTTCTATTTTTTGTATCCCCAAAAACAGTTTTCCTGTTTCATTTACTCTTAAAATATTTTTTGAAAAATTAAAAATTAAGAAAACTGAAATAAATATTATAAACTTTTGTTTTGAAAATTCTTTTGAGATTAAAAGACTTGAAAAAATTAGGAATATTAAAGTAACAAAAGTGTGTATTGCAAACCTAAAAACAGGAGAAAAATTTAACCAAAAAAGTAAGCTTAAAATAGTGAAAAGTAAGAGAGTTATTTTTTTTTTAAATAATAAATGACCTTTCTCTTTTTTTTTTAGAACTAGAGAAAATAACAATAATGGTACAATCATTGTCATTAAATGTTCTAATATTTCATTTAAACTTCTTTTAAACCAAAATGGAAACCATGTGAAGTTGCTCAAGTATTCTTCTGGTGAATGAATTTTTCTTGCTAGAGAATAACTTTTATTTATAAGCTCAAGTTTTTTGGATAAATCTATATTGTCAGGATTAAACCAACTAATATTTAAACATGTCAAATTTGTAGGAAACAAAATACATCCGGTGTAAATAAATTGTTGAACAAAAAAAACTAAGCAGAGAAAATAAATTATCAAAAATTTATTTTCAAAAATATAAAACTTTAAATTTTTAAAATTTGAAAAATACAAATAAATTGGCAAGATTATTACTGGAATAGCACTAAGCTTGATTAAAATTGAAAATATTGAAAAAACTAAATTCAAATAAAAAAAAGATTTTTTCTCAAAATTTTCATTAGTTTCATAAAATTTAATAAAGTAGAAAATGCCTAAAACTGAAAAAATAGTAGCAGGAAAATCAACACCAAATTCAGATATTCTTGTAAACTTCAATAAACAATAAAATAAAACAAACGTAAGATAATAATCGCTAAAATTTATAATTTTTTTTTCAAAAATTTTATTAATCGAAAATATTGTGAAACCTAAAAATAATAAAAAACTTGGTAAAGTTAAAAAATTAAAGTTTTTATTTTCAAAGAAAAATAAAGGATAAAGATTCA
>CACFTS010000054.1 GCA_902569285.1 uncultured Pelagibacteraceae bacterium
GGGATATAAAGGTTATGGTTTACCTGTTAACGAAATGATTTCTGAAGGAAATGTTGGTTTGATGCAAGCGGTAAAAAAATTTGAACCTGAAAAAGGTTTTAGATTAGCAACTTATGCTATGTGGTGGATAAAAGCATCAATACAAGAATATATTTTAAGATCATGGAGTTTAGTAAAAATTGGCACAACTACAGCTCAAAAAAAACTATTTTTTAATCTTAAAAAATTAAAAAATCAAATTGCACCTCAATCAGAAGGAGATCTAAGAAACGAACATGTAAATGAAATAGCTAATAAGCTTGATGTTAGCAAAGAGGAAGTTGTTTCAATGAATCGAAGATTAGCAGGGAAAGAATTTTCACTTAATGCTCCAGTAGGTGAAGATGGTGATGAATGGCAAGATTGGTTAATAGATAAAGAATTGGATCATGACCTAAAATTCGCTCACAAAGAAGAAATGGAACAAAGAAAAGATTTATTAAAAAACTCTATTAAAGTTTTAAATGAAAGAGAAAGAGAGATTTTATATTCAAGAAGATTAAATGATAACCCAACTACACTTGAAGATTTAAGTAAAAAATATAAAATTAGTAGAGAAAGAGTAAGACAAATTGAAAATAAAGCTTTTGAAAAGCTACAAAAACACATGTTGCTCCTAGCTAGGTCTAAAAATTTATTACCCGTTAATTAAATTTCAAAAGGATTTTCAACTAATATTGTGTCTTCTCGTTCTGGACTTGTTGAAATGCTAGATATTTTGATTTCAATAAAATTCTCGACTGCATAAATATAATTTTTTGCATTTTCGGGAAGTTCTTCGATATTCTTAATTCCACTTGTAGAAGTTTTCCATCCAGGAAAAGTTTTATAAACAGGTTTTATCTTTAATTGATCTTCTATTGTGGCTGGTAAATAATCAATCTTTTTTCCATCTAAATCATATTGAATACACATTTTAATTTCATCTAATTCATCTAATACATCTAATTTAGTTAAAGCAATACTATCAATTCCTGAAATTTTAATAGTCTGTTTAACTAAAACACCATCAAACCAGCCACATCTTCTTTTGCGACTTGTTACTGTTCCAAATTCTTTTCCTTTTTTTCCTAGTAGCTCGCCAATGCCATCTTTTAATTCTGTTGGAAAAGGACCTTCGCCTACTCTTGTTGTGTATGCTTTGGTTATTCCCAAAACGTAATTTATAGAATTCGGCCCACAGCCTGTTCCGGTTGCTGCACTCGATGCAACTGTATTAGAAGATGTAACAAAAGGATAAGTTCCATGGTCAACATCCAACAAAATACCTTGAGCTCCTTCAAACAAAATTTTCTTTTTCTGTTTTTTAAATTGATCGATCTTTAACCACACTGGCTGGGAAAACTTCAAAATTTCAGGAGCAATTTTTAATAAATCTTTTTTTAATTGATTTTTTTCAAAGATTTTTTTACCCAATCCTTTTCTAATAGCATTATGATGCAGTAAAACTAATTCCAATCTTTGGTCCAAATTTTTTTCTGATCTTAAATCCATAACTCTTATTGATCTTCTTCCAACTTTATCTTCATATGCTGGTCCTATACCTCTTCTTGTTGTTCCTATTTTTCCTTTACCAGCAGCATCTTCTCTAATTTCGTCCATTTCTCTATGAAATGGCAGTATTAAATTTGCTGATTCAGAAATTATAAAATTTTCAACATCTACTTGAACGCCTTTTGATTTAATTTCCCTAATTTCATCGAGTAAAGCCCAAGGATCAACAACAACTCCATTCCCAATTATAGAAATTTTATTTTTTCTTACTATTCCTGATGGAAGTAATCTAAGTTTATATGTAATTCCATCTATCACCAAAGTATGACCAGCATTGTGACCACCTTGAAATCTAATAACAACATCTGCTTGTTCTGAAAGCCAATCTACTATTTTACCTTTTCCTTCATCTCCCCATTGAGAGCCAACAACAACAATATTTCTCATTATTTAAATCTCTTGTTTATTTTAATTGAATTAAGATGGTTAATTGGACCATGACCTTTTCCATATTTTGGGTTAGTTAATATGGCAGAATTTACATATTTAATTCCTAGGTCACAAGCTTTCTTAATACTTTTTCCACATGAAAAAAAAGTTGTTATTGCGCTTGATAAAGTACATCCAGTGCCATGAGTATTTTTTGTATTATGTCTTGAGCTAACAAAAATTTTAAAATCTGATTTATTTAAAAAGATATCTTCCACTGTTTTAGATTTTAAA
>CACFTS010000055.1 GCA_902569285.1 uncultured Pelagibacteraceae bacterium
AATCTTTGAATAATTTAAAGGTAAAAGATGTTTTAAAAAAAATATTATCTAATCCTAATGTTTGCAGTAAAGAATGGATCTGGCAACAGTATGATCAGACCGTAATGGGCGATACAATTCAAAAACCTGGTGGAGATTCTGGGGTAGTTAGAATACATGGTACTGATAAAGCTGTAGCAGCATCTGTTGACTCATCAGCTATATATTGCTGGGCTCACCCATTATCGGGAGGTAAACAAGTTGTAGCTGAAAGTTGGAGAAACTTAATCTCAGTTGGTGCTACACCTATTGCAATAACCAATTGTTTAAATTTTGGAAGTCCTGAAAATGAAGACAATATGGGTGAATTTGTTGAATGCACTCAAGGTATTGGCGAAGCGAGTAAATATTTAAATTTTCCAGTCGTATCTGGAAATGTATCTTTTTATAACCAAACAAAAGATGTTGGAATTAAACCAACCCCTTCTATTGGTGGAGTTGGTTTAATAAAAAATTATAAAAAGATGATCACTATGAATTTTAAAGAAATTGATAATTTAGTTTTGGTTATTGGAAAAACCGAAGGGCATATTGATCAAAGTCTATTTGCAAGATTAGTTTTGGATGAAAAAAATGGACCTCCTCCTGAAATTAATCTTTTTAATGAAAAAAATAATGGAGAGTCTTTATTACATTTAATTGAAAAAAATTATATAAAAAGTGCTCATGATATTTCTCTAGGAGGCATAATTACTGCAATAAGTAAAATGTGCATCAAGGGAAATAAAGGTATCCAATTAAAGAAATCGAAAAATTTAGTGAGTGAAATTGAATATTTCTTTGCTGAAGATCAAGGAAGATATATAATAGAAATAAATCCAAAAAATTTAAAAGAAGTTACTAAAATTTTGGATAAAAATTCAGTTCATCATGAAGAATTAGGTGTTATTATTGAAAAAGATATGATTATTAATCAAAAGGCAAAAGTTACTATTGACGAATTAAAATCTTATAATACTAATTGGTTAACTAACTTCATGGTTTCATAATGGCAATGGATTTAAAAGAAATAGAAAAATATATAAAAGAAGCGATGCCAGATGCTTCTGTAGAAATTCAGGATTTAGCTGGTGATAATAATCATTATTCTGCAACAGTGACTTCTTCTCTATTTAATGGTAAAAGTAAAATAGAACAACACAAGATGGTATATAATTCATTAAAAGGCAAAATGGGTAATGAATTGCATGCACTAGCAATTAAAACAAAAGAACAATAATGAATGATCAAATTAAAAATTTAATTCAAAATCACATTGAAAATAATGACATCTGTTTATTTATGAAGGGAACACCTGATGCGCCACAATGTGGTTTTTCAATGGCTGTTTCAAATATGCTTAAAATTTTAGAGGTAAATTTTAAGGGTATTAATGTATTAGAAGATCAATCATTAAGAGAAGGAATAAAAGTTTTTAGTGACTGGCCTACAATCCCACAGCTTTACATCAAAAAAGAATTTGTTGGTGGTTGTGATATTGTAAAAGAAATGTACGAAAGTGGAGAACTTAAAAAAATTTTTGATAATAAAGGAATTAATTACAAAAAGTAATTTTATCTAGAGTAATATTCAATTACTAAATTTGGTTCCATTACTATTGGATAAGGAACTTCCTCAAATTTTGGAATTCTGACAAATTTAAACTTTTTATTTTTTTCATCCATTTGAATATATTCAGGAGCTTCTCTTTCCTTGCTGGCTAAAGCAATATCAATAATGGCTAATTGTTTTGATTTATCCCTAATCTCAATTGTATCTTCTTCTTTTACAAAATAACTTGCAATGTTAACTTTTTTTCCATTCACTTTAACATGGCAGTGATTGATTAATTGTCTTGCAGAAAAGATTGTTGTAGCAAACTTGGCTCTATAAATAACTGCATCTAATCTTCTCTCTAGTAATCCAATTAAATTTTCACTAGTATCACCTTTAAGCATAGTTGCTTTTTTGTAAATATTTCTGAATTGTCTTTCATTAATATTACCATAGTAAGCTTTTAATTTTTGCTTGGCTTGTAACTGAATTCCGTAATCTGAAGGTTTTGAAGATCTACTTTGACCATGTTGTCCTGGTCCATAAGCTCTAGTATTAAAAGGACTTTTTGGTCTTCCCCATAAGTTAACCTTCAGTCTTCTGTCTACTTTATGTTTAGAGTTTAGTCTTTTTGTCATTTAATAGAGGGGTTTATAAACTTACTCCTAATTT
>CACFTS010000056.1 GCA_902569285.1 uncultured Pelagibacteraceae bacterium
CCTTCTCCAACTGCTCTTGGTTTAAAGATATGAGATGCTCCACCAGCTGCAACGATCACAGTTTTTGCTTTAAACACATGAAAGTCTCCAGTCCTCATGTTAAACCCAACAGCACCACCAACTCTATTTTCTTGAGCTTCATCCATTAAAAGATGTGTAATCATAATTCTGTTGTAAATTTTATCTGCTGATTTTTTTGCTGCTTCTGCAACAATTGGTTTATAACTTTCTCCATGAATCATAATCTGCCATTTACCTTCTCTAAGATATCTGCCAGTTTCTTCATTTTTCATCATTGGCAATCCCCATTCGTCAAACATATGGACTGTTGAGTCTACGTGACGTGCCATATCATAACCTAAATCTTCTCTAACCATTCCCATTAAATCATTACGAGCATATCTTACATGATCCTCAGGTTGGTTTTCGCCCCATTGCATACCCATATAACAGTTAATTGCATAAAGACCTTGAGCAACCGCACCACTTCTATCTATATTGGCTTTTTCAACACAAATAATTTTTAAATCTCGTCCCCAATGCCTAGCTTCAAATGTAGCACCAGTTCCAGCCATACCACCCCCAACAACTAAAATATCGCAATCTTCATAATGTGTTTTGTGTTTAGCCATTAGTAGTAAACTCCTTTTTTAAATGAATCTTTTGGTACAGAAGGTAGCTCTCCATCAATATTAAGTCCTTCTGGTTCTGTATATAATCTTTGTGAATTAATCTCTCCTTGATTTGGTTTATCACCTTCAGCAAGTTTTGGAATAAATTTTCCCCAAGGTTTAGTAGTTATAGGTGAAACAAAGTTTTTTTCTGTCCCATTTCTAAATTTTATCTTCCAAGAAATTGTACCCTTTTCTTCTTCTCTTCTAACTCTTACACTATGACCCATAGGAGCAAAGTCAGCATATCCTCTAACATCTATCGCATGGTTTGGACATGCTTTCACGCAAGAATAACATTCCCAACAAAAATTTGGCTCAATGTTTTTTGCTCGTCTAATATTTTCATCAATGTGCATAATGTCTGATGGACAAATATCCACACAATGACCACAGCCATCACAACGTGTCATGTATACAAAAGTTGACATAATTTTATTTTTTTCCTTTTATCATATTAATAGTGTTTTGGTTCTTCTCTTTTCATACCTAATCCAAATTGTTTAGGTGCATCAGCTTCTGGTGGTAAATTATCTCTAGAACCATCAGCTTCTGCTAAATTTTTTTGTATCGCTGCTCCTGGTTTATAAAACATATGTGCAAACTTTGACCAATACACTCCTCCAAATAAAACTAAGTTTGATACAATAAATAATACTAAAAAAACTTTATCGTCCCATCTGTCATTTAAATTTAAGGATTGTAAATAAGACCAGATTAAACCAGTCAAAGAAGATGCAATAAGAGCAAGTACAAATAAATCTGCTTTAATAATTCTATACCAAGGTTGAGCTTCTGAATAAACATCTACTCTTAAAAAAAACCAAAACCAACTTCCACCAATAACTGTCATAATAGCACCAACATGCCAAATGATAGGCCAAAAAGATGGAGTATCTGAAGATGAACTTGAATAACAAAAAATCATTATTGCTGATCCAATCCAGAATAAAATTGTTCCATACATTCCAAGTAGATGAGCCACTCTTCTCTTTCCAGCTCCTAACTCAGATGTTGTTGCTATATCATTAACTATAGTTTTAGAAATTACAGATATTTTTTCACCTGTGCTTAAAGTTTTTGTAGCAGATAACTTTGCTTTTTTTGCATTCTCAAAAAAATATTTAACATTTTTTTTATGAATAATGTCTAGAAGAGTTCCAATAGCTATTAATAATACCATTAAGACAACAAAAGACTGCATATATATTGGTAATACAGTTTCTGCCAATATGGCAAATGGATTAACGGATAGCATTAGATTATTCCCCTTTCGAATAGTTGTTTAGTATAGATATTAAAATAGATCAACCTTGGAATCCGGTCATTTAGTATCAATAATAAATGAAAATTTATTTATTTTTTCTAGTATAATGTTCTTTTGAAGGAATTACTCCTCTTACTCCCCTTGTAGATTCTCTACATTACCTTCTCTTCTAGGAATTAAATGGATATGACAATAGTAAATTTCAATTATTTTTTATTTCAGATTTGTACATTTTTGTAAGTTTATTAAAGAAT
>CACFTS010000057.1 GCA_902569285.1 uncultured Pelagibacteraceae bacterium
ATAATTTACTTTTAAATCCTTTATTGCTTTTATCGTTGATACACACGTATTTGGTATATCGTGAAGTTTTAGATCAGCAAAAATTGTTTTATTTTTTAATTTAGATAAAAAATTTCTACCATTTTTTGAATTTAGAAATTCTAATCCAAATTTATAACCAACTTTTATTTTAGAATTTTGTGTTTTTTTAATTATTTCTTTTACCTTTGAGATGTTGGCACTATCACAAGCAACAAATATTTTATTCTTTTTCATTATTTAACTTTTTAAACAAGTCTTTAGACATTTTCCATTTGATTGTTCTTTTTTTGGGAACATTAACTTTTTCACCAGTTTTGGGGTTTCTCCTTATTGATTCTTTTTGAATATTTGTTCGAAATGTTCCAAAACCTCTTAGCTCAACACCCTCACTTCTTTTTAGACTATTTTTAATCTCGTTAAGAATTATATCTATTAATTTACTTAGATCACGATTAAGAAAATTTGGATAAGATTTTTTTATTTGTTTTATGAGCTCTGATTTTACAATAGCCAATTTATTTTTTTCAATTTTTCTTTTTTTCTTTTTTCTTTAAATCTTCTGATAAAGATGAAAATGGTAAATTTTTTCCTGAACCTTCGGCTCCATATTTTTTTAGAGCTTCTTTTTTTTCTATTTCTTCTAAAAGTTTAATACTTAAAGTCACTTTCCTTTTTTCTATATCTAACTCAGCAATAGCACAATCAATTCTTTCACCACCAGTAAATCTTGATGATCTTGTATCAGCAGCATTTATTGCAATATTGGATTTTTTAATAGGTAGATTCATTTCACATCCTTCAGGTCTAACAACAAGTCCTTTATTGTCAGTAGAAATAATTTTAACAGTAATTGTTTGTTTAGCTTTTTTCTCTTTAAACCAATCAAAAGGATCTGGTTTTGTTTGTCGTAAGCCAACTCTTATCTTTTGATCTGAAGCTTTAATTTCTAAAACTTTAACGGTTATTTTGTCGCCGACTTTATGGTTTTTTAATTCTTGTTCGCCATTATTTGAATAAGTCAAATCATTGCAGTGTAAAAAAGTTTCTATGTCTAAATCTTCAACCTTTACAAATAATGAATAATCATTTTTATTAATTACCTCTCCTTGAACAACTGTACCAACAGGGAATTTTTTTTCAAAAACTTTAAATGGATTTTCTAATGTTAATTTATGAGATATTGCAACTCTTCTTTTTTCTTTATCTATTTCAGTTATAATGCAATTTATCTCATCATTTACTTTAAACATTTTTTTAGCAGTAGTATTTTTTTTATTCCAGCTTATTTCACTTGAGTGAAGTAGAGTTGTAAGTCCAGGTTCTAATTCGCAAAATGCACCAAAGTCCATAATTTTTACAACTTTAACTTTGTAGATTTTATTTAATTCATAGTTTTCTATATGTTCAAACGGATCTGGTGATAGTTGCTTCACAGAACAGCCAACTTGTAATTTTTCTTTATCAACAGAAATTACTTTAAGGTCATGTTTTTCACCAATATTAAAAACTTCATCAGGATGATTAACTCTTGAATAAGAAATTTCTTGTAAATGTACTAAAACATCAAGTTCATTATTTACATTAAAAAAACATCCAAAAGAACTGTAACCTTTTACTTCAGCATTTTTTATAATATCACCAACTTTATATTTTGCTATAATTTTTGCTTTATCTTCTTTTTTAAAAGAAGAAATAATTTCTCTTCGAGAAACACATGCATTGCCTCTAACTTTATCTAGTTTTATTAACGCAAACTTTTGTGGTTCGTTCATTAAATGACTTATATCTTTTAATGGCTTATCACTTATTTGTGATCCTGGTAGAAACATAAGAGAGCCAGTCTCTACATGTTCTACAATGCATCCACCTTTACATTTAGATGTAATTTTACCCATTATAGGTTCATTTTTTTCATAAGCTTCAACTAGCTTATCCCAGCCTTTAATTTTTTGTGCTTTGCTGGCAGATACTACAACTTCACCCATTTTGTTTTCCAGTACTTCAATTAGAACAGGAATTTTTTCTCCAACTTTTATTTTTTCGTTCAAGCCTATGCTTTTTAACTCATTTATATCAAGTACGGGTTCAGATTTGAGACCATCAACATGAAGAAAAACATATTTTTCAGTAACTTTATTAAC
>CACFTS010000058.1 GCA_902569285.1 uncultured Pelagibacteraceae bacterium
AAATAGAAACTTTAAAAAACTTAAAGAATTCTAAAGCTCATAATACTTTACGTGCATATCAGTCTGATTTTAAGGATTTTTCAGTATTTTGTATAAAAAATAGATTATCATCAATGCCTACAAAACCTAAAATACTATCTATTTATCTAACTCATTTGTCTAAAACTTCAAAATTTAGTACATTAAAGCGAAGAATTGCGTCTATAAGTGTGATTCATAAGATGAAAGGCCATTATTTAGATACAAAACATCCAATAATAATGGAAAACTTGCATGGTATTAAAAGAACTCTAGGTTCAAGGCAAAAATCAAAAAAACCTATATTAATCAATGATTTAAAATTAATTATTAATGTGATGGATAAAATAAAAATTAAGGCTAAAACTGGTTTAGTTGAATATAAAGTTAAGTCTTCAGAAATAAAGAGGGATAAAGCATTAATACTTTTAGGTTTTGCAGGAGGTTTTAGAAGGTCAGAATTGGTAAATATAGAACATGAAGATATAGAGTTTGTTCAAGAAGGTGTCAAAATAGTTATTAAAAGATCTAAAACAGATCAATCAGGAGAAGGAACAATTAAAGCTATCCCCTACTTTGATAATGAAAAATATTGTCCTGTAAAGGCTTTAAAAAATTATTTAACTTATGGTTTTGCTATAAATAAAATAGGAAAAATATTTGATATATCTGACAAATCAGTAGCGTTAATCATTAAAAAATATGTATCATTATCAGGATTGGATCCAAACAAATATGCAGGACATAGTTTGAGATCAGGTTTTGCAACAACAGCAGCTGAATTTGGTGCTGAAGAAAGAAATATAATGGCTATGACTGGTCACAAAACAACACAAATGGTAAGAAGGTATATTCAGGAAGCTAATTTATTTAAAAACAATGCATTAAATAAAATAAAATTTTAATTATATTTACTTAAATTAAAGAAGCTTTTTTTCCTAAAGATTTATCAATTATATATTTAGAAATTTTTGTTTCATTGAATAAATTAAAGTATTTTTCTTTACCTTTTTTTGCAATTTTAATTCTTGATTTTTCATTTTTTTTATAAAATTTAATTTTATCAGCAAGATCATCAATATTATTGTAAGAAATAATTTCATTTGAGTTAAAAAAATTATTCATTTTTACCTTTTTATCAATTAAAACCATTAAACCATTACCCATAAGTGAAGCTATTCTATTACTTGAATAATGTTTTGTTGGATTTCCTCTACTTAAATTTAAAGCCATCTTAGAATTGAGTAATGATTTATAGAAGTCATTTCCCCAAACAGGTTCTTGTTTTCCAAAACCATAAAAATCATATTTTATATCATTACTTTTTTTAATGAGTTTATTTAAAAAAATTACTCTATTATCTGTTTTTCCTTCTTTTAAAGTAGCTCGATTTACACCATGACTCATAGCATAAAATACATCATTATAAGGTTTAAGTTTATAAACATCAAAACACTCAATATTTTTATCCACAGGTGTCATAAAAAAATGAATATTTCGACTATATTTTTTAGAAAAATTTAAAACAGAGGGATTTGTTGTAATAAAAGAATGATCAACTATAGGAATAAATCTTTTTAATTTATAAATATTATCTGAAGTATCAGCTAAATTATTCATCAAAGGATCTTCATTCCATTGTGAAATAATTAGTCTTTTATTAAGCGTTTTAAAATCATGCAAGATATTTTCAGTTATATTGTCTGAGTGTCCAAAAATAATTAGATCAGGATTGTAGTTTTTAAATGTTTCAACTAAATAATTGTGAAATTTATCTTTAATATTTAATAAATTCAGGCCTTTATTTTGTCTAACATAATCTCGGTCACTAATTTCAATTACATCATGACCATTTCTAATAAAACCATTAGTAAATTTTTTACCTAAAGATAAATTGTAGATTCTATGGTTTAGTTTTTGAGCTAAATTATAAATATTTAAAATCCTTAATTTATTGTATCTAATGTTAATATTTCTAAAAGGAAATAAAGAATTCCTCATTAAATCAATCTTTTGTGAGTTTGTTTTTAATTTGTGTTTAACATATTTTTTACTTTTTATTTGAA